>JANWZG010000013.1 GCA_025054735.1 Cyanobacteriota bacterium
TGGCATCGACAACCTCTCGCCAAATAGCACTACCAGGAGTTGCCAATGCTTCTGCCGATCGCTGAAGCAGGAGATCGCGCAGCACCCGTGCCTGTTGCACCGCAGCAATTACCAGGGTTTGCTCTGAAGCCCCACTACTCACAGAGGCTTCGTACCACTTTGCAAGCGCATCACCGATGCCTGCCACCAGCGTCCGCTGTGGAGCCGTCTGAATGATGTCATAGTCCAATACCAGCAAATCAGGACAACGTGGCAATCCAACATCGTAAAGGAACGCTCCCTGGTCAGAATACACATTCGATAGGGCAGTCCAAGCAGCACAGGTAGCCGCCGAAGTGGGCACTGTTATCACAGGCAACTGACAACGATGGGCCACTAGTTTTGCTGCATCTAGGGCTTTGCCACCCCCTACACCAATGATGACGTCAGCACAATGATCAACCACAGCTTGCTGAATTCTGGTCAAGGCTGTTTCACTACACTGAGCACCATAACTGACACAGACAGTTCTATCTCTGTATAGGGACACCAGAGGCTCCAAAAACGGCTGAATGGCCGCCAATGTACGATCGCCCCCTACAATCAGTGGACAGTTGCCAAGCTTGGCTATCTCTGGGACTGCTTCAGCCAGCAAACCCCTCACTACTCGTTGAGGTGCGATCGTCATCGCCACCCTGTCAGTCACAGTTGCCATCTGGTATCACTCGCTAGGTATCTGAGCAGTTAGCCTCAGTTAGTCATGGCTCTAGAGGCTAAATTGTACAAATCCTAGTCTCATTGTAGCCACTGTTTTTAGTTGAAAATCTAGCTATGTCTAGGCGCTAGTCGGCATAGCAACCGCTCTCATGACTGAACTTCCAAAAATGATCCTAGATAAGGTAATGATTTCCTGGGAAGGGCGTGGGGACATTTCCATAAGGGGAGCCAGCCCCCTTGACCCCCACTTACTGATTACTACTCTTCCAAATACTCTAGATGCCAGACATGTAAATGAGCAAACTATCCGATGCTTGAGATAGGCCAATGAAGCTATCGGGACTTGGTTAACGCTGTCACCCGTGACGCATTGTCAATGACACCTTCACCCTCCATACTGGGGATAGGTGGTTTTAACTCTACTTTGAGGACGTTCTTAGCGTTGATGAACACAGTTTCCGCAGATAACTTGATGATCCACCAGTCATCTTGAAGGAATCGGCGAACCTCACGGCGAACATCTTGTCCCTGACCGTAGACTAACCCGCCAATGATGAAGGACTCTGTCTGACCGTTTATAAAATGGAAGGTAAGTTGAGTATAGGCTACCGTTGTGGAATCTTCGTCGTCGTACATAAGTTGTTCAGAAGTTGTTCAAATTAAGCCGTTCAGTTAGTGGTAGACCGGTTGACTTGGATGATAGCGCTGGATGCTTCGTGCGCATAGTAGTGTCTAACCCAACCATCCTAACCCAACCATCATAGTTTACCTTGTTATCGTTAGTCATCATCAGCAAGTCATTAGTAAGCATAGTGTATGGAATGGCAAGAATTGGCAGGCAATTGGGCATTGGTGCCACGACGACATGTGGGTATTATTCACTTCCTGGGTGGAGCATTTGTGGCGACAGCGCCTCAAGTCACCTATCGGCGGCTGCTAGAGAAGCTCAGCGACCGTGGCTATATCGTCATTGCCACTCCATTCGTCAACACCTTGGATCACCGCACTATCGCCCAAGAGGTGTTGACCAGCTTTGAGCGCACAATGGATAGGCTCGATCGACGGGGAGCCTTGCGCCGTCGCTATTTACCCATCTATGGCCTTGGTCACAGCCTAGGCTGTAAGCTACACTTGCTGATTGGCAGTCTATTTTCTGTAGAGCGAGCAGGCAATATTCTGATCGCCACGAATAACTATGCTTTTAATGATGCAATTCCAATGGTCAGTCAGCTTGACCTACCTGTGGAATTTACACCTACTCCTCGTGAAACAGAGCACATCATTAACCAGAGTTACCACGTGAAACGGAATTTGCTAGTGCAGTTTACCGATGACACGATCGATCAAAGCGCTGCTATTTACAAAATTCTGCACCGTCGATTTGCTGATATGGTTACCCTGCGCAGATTGCGCGGCAACCACCTCACGCCACTAGGCGCTGAGTTGACATGGCAGCCTGGAACAGCCTTTTCGCCCCTGGATGCCCTCGGTCAGTGGTTCAACCAAGTGGTCTATCAAGAGTTGACCCAACTCCAACAAGAGATTCTGCAGTGGCTAAATCCGTTGATGGTCATGGAAGATTGACAACAAAGCAACATGATGGAATGTACGGTGCTAGTGCTGTTACTTCAGAGAAATAGTAAAGATATTGAAGAAGATGTGAGTGATTGCTAAAAGTTCTACAAGCTTGGGAATAATAACGTGTGATCTGAACGTGTGTGCTATGAAGTGAACTAAGGCACACCTACTGCCATGCGATCGTGAACGATGGGATCGTTAGCTGCTGCCCGGTTTGTACACTCAGGCACATTGCATACTGAATATACTGAACGTACAGTACTTAAGTTACAGTACTTAGCTTAGTTACAGTACTTAGTGGTATAACTCGTCTGAACTTGATACGATAAAGCTGTTGGCTGTGAAAAGCACCTGATGATTAATTGATTACTGTCTAAGACTCACCCAGCATTGGTGGTGCTCACCATCGTTTGGAGCTATTTGCATGAGTGCTGTTTCCCCAAGCGACTACGAAGATTTAGGTATTGCGATGCAACAGACTGATGCATTGCCTGTTGTCAACGCAGTAAATCGCATCCTGGCAAAAGCCTTGAGTGAGGGTGCTGATGAAGTACACATTGAGCCACAGCCCCATGCCTTAGACGTTAACTTTCGCAAACACGGTACTATTCGGCCTGCATTTTCCTCCTTACCAGCCAAGGTAACTAACAGCGTCATCAATCGGATTAAGTCTCTGGCGATGCTCAACACGGGGCCGTACAGGGCCAACCAAGTTGGGCGAATTCGGCGACAGTTTCAAGGGCGACGCTACGACCTATTGGTGAGTACCTCCTACAGGGATGCAGGGGAGTGCATTTTGATGAAAGTGATGAACCACGATCATCTGCAACCACTCGCAGCCATGATCATTGACCCAGCCGCGTTAGCGACTCTGCAAGCCCTGCTACAACGTCCTCGTGGCTTAATCTTGGTGGTTGGTGCCCCCGGTTCTGGCAAATCTACAACTTTGGCTGCCATGGTGTTAGCCTGTAAACGCCCTGGTGCAGTGCTCGCAACTTTGGAACATCCCATCAAGTATCCACTAGAGGGTGTTATTCAAACCGAGTGGAATCCATCACAGGGTAGAGGGTTTGCTGAGGCGCTACAAACTCTGCTGAGTCAGAATCCTCAGGTGTTGATGGTCAGCAATGTGCACGATCGAGCGGCCATGATCTCTGCCATTAGTGTTGCCCAAACTCGGTTAGTGTTAGCGGCTTTGCCTGTTGATGATTTACCTAGTACGTTTACCCATCTGCGGAATTTAGGGATTGACATGTCCCTAGTTACCCAGTCATTGCTGGGAATTGTTCATCAACGGCTATTGCCTCAGCTTTGTCCTGACTGCTGTCAACCTCAAGCAATTTCAGAGGCAGAGATCGCCCACTATGGGCTAGACTCCCTGTCGGGTAATCAGACCTTTCGCCAAGCTACAACTCTAGACTTAGAAGCCCTTAAAGCAGCCAAGGCAGATGGCTCAGTTTGTACTACCTGCAACGGTGCTGGCTATATAGGGCAATTTGCCATTCATGAAGTGCTAGCTGTGACTGATCGCATTGCGACACTGCTAGCTGAAGGAGAACCCTCTCAGTCGATCTACGAGGTTGCTGTGGTGCAAGAGAAGTTACGATCGCTCTACAGCATTAGCTTAGAACTGGCAGCGAAAGGACAAACAACCCTTGCTGATGTAGCACGAGTTACCTTTAGCCCTGACATGGTTACGCTTCATCGTCAGTCTCAGCAACGTCTGCAACCGTCCACTAGGAATGATGACGCGGCGATCGATGAGCAATTAGCTACTTTGTCTGCTCATGGGGAGGTACCGGGTCAGAGTGATGCCCAACTTGGCCTGGATGCGGCGGTCAACTTGGATGAAGAACTGCCTAGTCTTGAGCAATTGTCCCCAGATTTGGCTATCACTTCAGAAGCAACAGACACGACTGACCTGCGGCTGGATGATACGGAAACACCACTCTTGGAAGTCGTAAGTAGCTATATGGCTGAGGCTGAAGAAGACACTGCCATCAACCTCAATGGTGGTGTAACCCCCGTGGCAGATGATGAATTGCCAGACGTTGACCCAGAGATGTCCCTCGACTCGTTTGAGTTATCTGATGAGGCAGAGGCTGAACTAGAGCGTGCCAGTCGCCGCGAACTCCCACGAGAAGCTACGGCTAATGTTGCTAGTTCCCAGGTTGCCAGTTCCCAAGATGAGATAGTTATGTTGCGAAAGCAGCTTATGGATACAGCCTTAGCAAAAGCCGAGCTGCAACAAGCCCTAGAAAAGCGTAACCAAGAGTTGAAAGCTATTCAAGAAAAGGTACAGCAACTAGAGCAGGATAAAGCTGATTTGAAGCAACAATTGGTTAGGGAGCGTGAAGAGCTGGCGCGGAAGTTCGATCGACAAAAGGAAGACCTCCGCCGTAAGGCCAAAAAAGATGTCATCAGTGGTGTCTTGGAAGCAATTGACAGCTTTGAACAGGCCCATGCGCAGCTATCGGATGAAGAACGGGAAAGTTCAGTTCACAAAGGCTATGGGGCTATCTATCGGCTAATGGTGGATCGCATGAAAAAAGCCGGAGTAGTAGCTGTAGAGGCCCTGGGCAAGCCCTTTAACCCAGAGGTTCACGAAGCGGTGATGATGGAAGAGAGCACGGAATATACCTGTGACACTGTAGTCGGGGAATTCCGTCGGGGTTATATGATGGACGACATTATCCTACGTCCAGCCCAAGTGAAGGTAGCTGTACCCTCGGAGGCTTCTCCGTCACCAGCACCCCAACCTGAGGTAGTGCCTCCCGTTACGCAATCCTCAGGAATGTCAGGCGGTGTTGAAGTAGCGACAACATCTGACCAGATTGCCGATGACCCCGCCCCTGTCTCGGTTGAACAGAGCACAGCAGCCCCTGAGACAGAACCCTCCGACAGTAATCCTGACGATACGTCGTTGGATGCCATGTTCAATGACTTCTACAACTCCCCAGATAGCGCTGTGCCAATTGATGAGATAGACAAGCTTCTAGCCGATCTCTAGCAGTCTCTGATAATCCAGATAGGGGAAAGTTTCGTCATAGGATACCTTTTGAACTAGGGATGTGATCCGATCGACGTGGATCCGGCTCAATAGCCATGCGGAGTGACCGGGCAAATGCCTTGAAGGTAGCCTCGATGATGTGATGAGAATTGATGCCGTCCAGTTGTCGAATATGAAGCGTCATGTGAGCGTGATTAACCACAGCTACAAAAAACTCGCGCACCAACTGGGTGTCATAGGTACCTACCCGCTGAGTGGGAATGCTTAACCCATAGCTCAGGTGAGGTCTGCCTGAAAAGTCCAGAGCTACTTGCACTAGGGCTTCATCCAACGGTGCTAGGAAATGCCCAAACCGTACAATGCCCTTACGATCGGCCAACGCCTGATGCAATGCTTGCCCCAAGGTAATCCCCACATCTTCATTGGTATGGTGATCATCAATATGCAAATCCCCAGTAGCCTGCACATCTAGATCAATCAACCCATGGGATGCCAATTGATGCAGCATATGGTCAAGGAAGGGAATGCCTGTATTAATCGAACAGCGTCCCTGTCCATCCAAGTTCAAAGACACATGCACATCAGTTTCGCCAGTTGTACGGCGGATGGCTGCTGTCCGGGCAGGTAAGTCACTGAGGGCAGCCGACAGTTCACTATCACGGGTAGGCATGGGGATCGTCGCTGAACACAACAGCTCAATCTTGCCATGATTCGGCTGATCCTGGAGGAAGAGAATTAACCCAATTCCCTATAGTTTAGCGATCGGGTACTGGAATCAGTTCATAAAACTCAATTTAAGGTCTCATTTGGTCATAAGACTCAATTCAAGGTTTCATTTGGAATTAACACTAGCAGGTCTGTAACCCCCACATCTTGGCCTGCTTGAGTCAACAGCGTGGTTGCTTGTCCCCGATGGTGGGTTTGATGATTAAAAAAGTGGAGTAACAGGCTAGATAATCGCTTCCGATGAGTAACACCCTTCCTATCGCTATAGGACAACCTGTAATCCAAGTCTGTCTCGGTTAACGAGGCAACCCATGTGCTGATGATGTCATCAAGCATAGCGCGGTGTTCTGCTAAGGCAGCTAGCTCAGCAAACAAGATTTGGTCTAGGGCTGTGGGAGTAGGCAAGTAGCGAATAGGGTCAAGGGCAGAATGCTGAGCAGGATGACTGGCAAAGCGTTGAAGCCAGATGCGATCGGCCACCACCATGTGATTCAGCGTTCCCATCAAGGAGCCGAAAAATGCCCCTCGATCAGCAATTAACTCCTCTGGAGAAAGTCTCGCTGCTGCTCTATAGAGGTTCTGGTTCATCCAGGCATTGTAGGCTGCCATCAAGACCATGTGGCTACACATATAGTTGTCATAGTTATTCAGTGATTACGGTTGTCATAATATTCAGCTACTACGAATGGTGCTTGCATCAGTGTCATGCTAGGCGTAGAGTGATTATGGAGAATTGATCGCCACGGCAAGATTCCAACCCCGTATTCGACATACCAGAGACGTACCAGTAAGGTATTTGCCATGCAAGAACTGATAAAAGGGCTACGAGAGTTCCAAAGCACTGACTTTGTTGCTAAGCGAGATTTGTTTGAGAAGCTCTCCCATGGACAACATCCCAGAGTTTTATTTATTACCTGTTCTGATTCCCGTATTGACCCTAACCTGATTACTCAGTCAGATGTAGGAGACTTATTTGTAATCCGCAATGCAGGTAACATTGTGCCGCCCTTCGGCGCGACTAATGGGGGAGAAGGAGCCACGATCGAATATGCCATCAATGCCCTAGGAATCCAACATGTCATTATCTGCGGTCATTCCCATTGTGGTGCTATGAAGGGGCTGCTGAAGCTAGAAACCCTAGAGCACGAGATGCCGTTGGTGTATAACTGGCTAAAATACTGTGAAGCGACTCGGCGGTTAATCAGAGATGCCTACAGCGATCGCGAAGGGGAAGCCCTGCTAGAGGTTACTACTGCCGAGAATGTCTTGACCCAGATTGAAAATCTCCGTACCTATCCCATTGTCCACTCCAAGCTTCATCAAGGCAAACTTGCCATCCACGGCTGGATTTACGAAATCGAAACGGGAGAAGTTCTCGCCTACGATGGGGATACTCACAGTTTCTTGCCCATCCGTAGCGAGGTAGACATCACGCCAGTAGACTATAGCCCCAATCATATCCCCGAACATACCCTCAGCATTAGTCATAACCTACACTGGCGAATTTCGGCTGAGCAGGCTAAGCGCATTTATCAAGGCACCTATCGCTAGGGCTTAGACGCTGGGGTTTACCCATGTATAGCCACACACCACCTAGTCAGGAGGTTGGTAGTGAAGACTTGAGTCTTCAGAATGAGCCTTAACAGTGATTGAGTTGTCCTAATCTAACCAGCTTGTGCTGTGTAGGGAGTTGAATTGGGTAAGAGTAGTATTGCAGGACTCCTATCGAATACCAGGGGTGATTTGTCCAGGTTTGATGATCTCGATCGTCTTGAGGGTTGGTAGTGCTTTTCTAAAGCCCCGCAAGAGATTGTCACGCTGTCGGAGTCGCTGCTGCCACTCATTGCTTTTCAAGCGACGAACTCGACGACGAACGCGCTCAAGATCCCGTTCACCTCGCCATACCCGCACTTCTTCTCCAGTTTTCAGCAACAGTTCACCGGGTTGATTGGGCAGGCGTACAGAGACTTGGCCTTCCCAGGCAAAAAACAGGGTGCCTGTCTTGGGGTCAGTGGGAATGTTTACGAAGACGGTGGTTCCACGAATGCCTGCGATCGCGGTGTCAGTCACAATCTCCGCAGGCACGGTTTTCCCTGGTTGCACCCAAGTGATCATGGCACCGGACTGTAACTTTAGACGGCGATCGGGCTGAATGGTAATCACCGAATTCTTCCCTAGCCGAAACGCAAGACCAGTAGCAAACTCGATTTGTGCTAAGGCATCCCCCTGGGTGCGAACCGTCTCACCTGCTTGCAGACCCATGCCTTCTTGGGCTGCAACTTCTTGCTGGGCATGGGCTGGGCGCACCCATACAGGTTGGCGCAAAATTTCACTAACAACAGCGATCGGAGAAGATAGTGGGGGTGAGGAAGTCACACCAGTTGAAGCCGCAACAGCAGGGGCTTCCGGTGGAGGCGATGGATTGGTCACAATTCCCAAACGATTGCAGGCTGCTAACGCAGTAACCAATAGCCCAAGCAGACTGAGGCTCTTGAACATAAACGTAGACATGGTTAGTTAACCGCAACTTTTAGTAAAGAGTTTAAAGAGTTAACCGTTATTAATGCGTGCACCCTTAGCCCGTCCACCTACAGCGTAACCAATAATCTGAAAATGTCCATCTCTCTAGGACGATGATAGCCAACTCCGCAGCCAGTTCTCGCAAGGGCGCTCCAGGGTGATTTGTCGGGGCAGCAGCCTTTAGCAAGAGATTGCTTAGAGTGCTTGTAGAAGGGCGATCGCAGCAATGGGTTAAAAATCGACGCGATCAAAGCTAATCATTCAGTCTAGGCAATACGTACCCATGACTGTTGCAGAATCTTGCGGTGAAACTGTTCCCGTTCAGTTTCCCGATGGGGCTGTTGTCAACGTCAAAGTGACTAGCACAGGTCGGGAAGATGTGGGGTTTGATGTGCAGGACTTTCAACCCGTTGCCAATGCGATCAAGAGGATATGCGGATGATTATCCAAATCAGTAATCCGCACTCCTGACCTTACTCAAGCCATGCCTCTGGTCTGCTCAATATGTCGAAACATTACAAGTCCTAGTCACTATCTAAGCTAACTGCAAGTACTAAGACTATTCAACCCAATCTACAAAAAAGATTTGTTAGTCAACTAGCCAATCGACCCCTAAAGTTCCTCCAAGGTCAATTCTATGTGGTTTACCCAAACATCCAAGCCTTGACTTTCTCTAGCGCCTTCCAGCCGGGCTTCCGTTGTAACCCATCAGCGAAATTATTTTCCACTTCGTCGCGCAACTCTGATACAGCCATGACTACCTGGGTAGCTAACTCCACGTGGGGACGCACACCCTTTTGGTTAGTTTCCAGCATGGCGATGGCTAAATTGATGCGAGCTTGAGGGTCATGGGGATTGATTTTGACCGCTTGCTTGGCTGCCTTGTAGGCACGATCAGCTTTATCTTCCAGCAGGTACAGCCACGATAGACAGGTCCAAGCGGCACTAGACTTGGGAGCACGATCGCAAATATCCTTAAACACTGGAATTAGGGTATCCGCAGATTCTCCAGCCTTGTATCGCTCTAGAGCTTGGTCAAACTGCTGGTCAACTGGCAGCGGTGCATCTGTCATAGTCATCCCTGTTCATCACAAAATGGCTCAGGCGGGATTTGAACCTGCGACCTTGGGCTTATGAGTCCCCTGCTCTAACCACTGAGCTACTGAGCCAGCCATAGCTAAACCACTATCTCTATTGGTTCAGTTAAACCTCGCCTTTGTCAAGACTGTGATCCGCTTATCGATTATAACCTGAACAGGCCATAATGCTCTCTGGGCCAGGGAGATTTTTAGGGATTTAGGTTAAGAGTAATGATGGGTTTTCCCAGAAGCCTGTTGGTGTGTTTAACAGCAACCTAGCCATCGTAAAGGCTGTGCCGAAGATTAAGCGGATGGACTAAGATGCTATCAGTCAAGCGCTACTACTACTGCCAACGGGCAATCTTTTGAATTAAGGAGCATGATCCATCCTGATACAACGCTGACATACATGAACGATGCGATCGGCTATGGTGTTGTTGCTACTAGATTCATTCCTCGGGGAACCATTGTTTGGGTTCTTGATGAACTAGACCGTAAGTTTGATGCTGATTATGTAAAGTCATTGGATCCAGTCATGAGATCGACCATCATTAAATATAGCTACCGAGATTACCAAGGCAACTATATTTTGTGTTGGGATATTGCTCGGTATGTAAACCACAGCTTTGATTCCAGCATGATTGGAACCGCCTATAATTTTGAGGTGGCTGCTAGGGATATCTATCCTGGAGAAGAACTAACCGATGATTACGGCTATTTCAATCTAGAGGAACCCTTTGACTGCCTGCCAGAAGCTGGGGATGCCCGCACTCAAGTTATGCCAGATGACATTTGGCACTATTACGCAGAATGGGATTGGAAAGCAGCACAGGCAATTAAACAGAGCCTTCACGTTGCCCAACCTCTCTGGCACCTGATGACTCCTAGTCTAAGGGAGAAAGTAGTGGCGATCGCCACTGGCCAAGAGCCGATGGATTCAATCCTGTCGATCGCTACCTGGAATTTGTAGCCTTGGCTGGCTACATTTGCCCGTATACGAGATAGCCCTATGCAAACCACAACCGACCAAACTCCTCGGCGTAGATTCAAATTTTCACTCCTCAGATGAGTCGGCTCACGGCTGTTTGTCTCGGTATTGGGCGGCACAGTAGTTGGTCTTTGCTTATCGTCGTTTTTTTCCTATCGAGAGTTGGTCAAGCGGGCCGAAGCTGAGCTAGTCGTAACCCTGAACGTAAAAGCAGAAAACCTAGAAGGCAGCTTGAATAGCTTCAAGACTTCTGCCGAACTGACAATAGAGGCTATTAAAACGCTACATGAGGCTGGTGAACAGCGAGAACAGGTTTACGTTGAGTTGATTCGCCGTGCTTTGGAGCAATTGCCCCTAGCGACAGGTATGGGATTTGGTCAGCCACCCGACAGCCGCATTATTCTACCCTCCCGTCAATATGCCTATCCCTATGCCATCAAAAAAGGTGGTGTGGTTACAGCTAAAGGCGGAGAATCTAACCCAGATAGCTACAACGAACCCTATTTTACCCAGCCGATCGCCGCCAAACGTGGCTTGTGGCTAGAGCCAGTTTCCTATCTAGAGACGACCTTAGACCCTCCTCAGTATGTCGTTAGCACTAGTTATGCTGCACCCTTCTATACAAAGGATGGAAAACTATTAGGAGTGTTTTCCCAGGACTTGGAATTAGGATTTTTGAGTGAAGTCCTGTCGGAAAAAGTGATCAACGAAGCAGGCTATTTTGTGTTGGTGAGTGCCAACGGCAACCTCATTGCCTATCCGCCGGATCCGCAGCAAGCTCTCAAACTGAATCCCTTTCCTAAAATCAGCAACTACAGTGAACTGTGGAACAAAATTGAGACTGACCTAAACTCTCGTCAGGCTTCCAATGGGCTAGTAGCATGGCGAGATGCCAGTGGCAAGCGGCGTTTTTGGGCCTATCGACGCATTGCGAATACCAACTGGGTGTTGTTGGCATCTGTGCCAGAGTCTGTGGTGTTTGGGCCAATTCTGCGCTTCACGGTTGGGGGGAGTTTAGGAGCTATTTTGGGAGCCGCGATCGTCCTAGCGATTGTAGTTGCGCTGTTTGTACGGAATTTGAACCGTCGGTTACAGCCCATCATGGATGAATGTAACCGCTTAGCCGAAACCAATGCCAAGAGCGAAGAGTTGATGAGCCGGGAAGATGAGCTAGGTCGCTTGACCATCTCCTTCTATAACTTGCTCGGTCAAGTAACGGTCAACGAGCGTCGCCTGCGTAAGGAAATGGCGCGGTCTGCCCAAGCCTTTCAAGCCTTGCAACAAGCCCAAGCGCAACTCATCCAGACAGAAAAAATGTCTAGCCTTGGTCAGCTAGTGGCGGGCATTGCCCACGAGATTAATAACCCTATCAACTTTATCTACGGCAATTTGCCTCACGCTGCTAGTTATGCCAAAGACCTCGTGGGTCTGATTCAGCTCTACGAGCAGCACTACACTGACCCAGTGCCAGAAATTCGCGCCTATCGAGATGAGATTGACTTGGAATTCCTGATTGAAGATTTGGAAAAGATGCTGTCATCTATGCGCATTGGGGCCGATCGCATTCGGGAAATCGTCTTGTCGTTGCGGAACTTCTCACGGTTGGATGAAGCCGAAATGAAGCCTGTTAATATCCATGATGGCATCGACAGTACGCTACTCATTCTGCAAAACCGTCTCAAGGGTAGTGCATCCTGCCCCAAGATTGACATTGTGAAAGCCTATGGTGACTTACCTCTAGTGGACTGCTACCCGGGTCAACTAAACCAAGTGTTTATGAATATTTTGAGCAACGCGATCGATGCCCTTAGCCAGTTCTGCGACAAACAGCAACAAACCTCTGACGCTAAACCCTTTACCCCTACAATCACCATCCATACGCAACTCATTGATCAGGGCACATGGGTACGAATTAGCTTCAAAGATAACGGCCCAGGCATTCCTGCGGAGCACTTGTCAAAACTGTTTGACCCATTTTTCACGACAAAACCAGTGGGCGAGGGCACAGGCTTGGGCTTGTCCATTAGCTATCAAATTATTGTCGAGAAACACCGAGGACGGTTAACCTGTGTGTCTGCTCTGGGTGAAGGTGCGGAATTTGTGATCGAAATTCCGGTATCTCGTCCCGATGTGCCAACGTGATGTGCTTTATGATTAATGTGCTTTATGATTTATGTGTCACTTGTCAGTTGTTGACCGATGACTTATAACCAATGACGAACTATGGCAGACTTTTTTAAGAACGTAGGACGCTATTGCAGCTACTTCATTACCATTACATTGGGTGTGTTGTATGTATTTTTCCAGCGGTTCGTGCCTCTATTTCAGCGGCCTGTGAGTGCGATTGCTGTCATTAGCTTGCTGGTATCTAGTTTGATATTTATTGGCTTCACCCTGCGAGCTATGCTGGGTCTGAATACTGCCTAAGGTATACAGTATGGATCCAACATGAATCCAAACAGGCACATGTAATAACCTTCAACTTAGGATGGACTATGGCTACTAGTCGGCGTGTAGAGCGAGTGGCAGCACTGATTAAGCGGGAAGTGAGTCAGTTGCTGATGCATGGCATTAAGGACGATCGCGTTGGCATCGGCATGGTCAGTATTACCGATGTAGATGTATCTGGTGATTTGCAACATGCCAAGATCTACGTCAGCATCTATGGCACCGATGAGGCTCGATCAGAAACCATGGAAGGCTTGAAATCTGCTGCTGGCTATGTTCGCTGTGAACTGGGACAACGAATTCGCCTGCGACGTACCCCTGAAGTGGTTTTTTTGGAAGACCGTTCCTTTGAACGGGGCACCAAAGTGTTATCACTGCTGAATCGCCTGAGTGAAGAGCGTTCCGAGACAAAAAGCTAGCTGGTGTGCCGTTAACTTCTCTGTTGGGTGAGCAACAGGAAATACTAGAGGCAATCTGCTTCAATAGTCAATTCCCACGCTACGTAATATTGGTCTTGGTTCCAGGATGCTGAGGTCGTTGGTGTACACTGCAAAATGTTGATCGACAAGACTAGACACACGCTATGGCTGACGAAACTGTCCACAATCAGGTAACATCTGAGCAAACTGCTGACCAACCTACAACCACGGCACCAGTTACGCCATCGGCGAATCCAGAAGAGCCTGCCTTTGGTTGGAATGGTTATGCCGAGCGGCTGAATGGTCGATTTGCTATGGTGGGCTTTGTGTTGCTGCTAGTGCTGGAATGGTTCACTGGTCAGGATTTCTTTACTTGGTTGGGGCTACGCTAGGCAATATCTGACGGAACTTGCTTGGCCTGCCATTGACGCAGACACTGCTGAATTAGCGATTGAATATCAGCACGGGGAACTTCGATGCCAGTTGCAATGTTGCCAGGAGTATCCATAAAGATCACGCTGTCGATCGTAGGCAACGCAAACATTTGAAACAGAATGTGCAACAACGGCATAGGCCGCGCCACTAATTGTAAATCATCACTGCCTAGAGCCTTAACCGTAACATCATTGAGGTCAGCAAACGCATAGACCACCTGTTTCTCTTGCGTTGGTCGCTCCCGATGGCTAAGGGTTGTGACTACCCATTCATTGTCCAGGCTTTGGGGAATGTAATAGAGTTGATGGCGGAACTGATCAGCAGCCTTGGTTAAGGTAGCCACAATCGTCCGCATTGCTTCCGTAGGCACCCCGTAGGTTGCTGCTTGGGCGATCAAATCTTGCTGTTGTTGTTCCAGATTCATAGTGGATTCATAGTGGATTCATAGTGGCTTGGCCTGCTCAGCGGTTCCATTATGCCGTATAACTGGGGGGTGAACGCATCAACGGGCGATGCAGTGTGTCGTTAACTGTTGAAACTAGATGGGCTTAGCTCTGTGGGTTTAAATTCTATGGGTTTGAAATGTATTGTCAGCTCTCACATGAACCCAAATCTGTCAGGAGTCGCCAAGTTTAACCGTATCCTAGCGCAGAAACTAGAGATTCCTTGCATCGGATTTGATCATCCGCTTGATGTATCATCAGGCATCGTGTTGCTGTCCGTCAAAGTGCGCGATCTGAGTCCCTCTGAGCTAGACCAAGCTAGGCGATTTGTGGCTGTCTTGAGCGATCGTGCCATTGCCTACGACCTGTTTTTTCACAGCTTCGATAGCCTAGAGTTTGAGTATGAGTTAGTCGAGGGCAGTCGGCAAATCTTCTGTGGCAACGCAGAAATCCAACACTGCTTCCAAGGTATCGACAAGCCTATCGTCAATGCTTGGTGTCCTTCCTTAATGGATCTCAAGAAGCTGCCGGTGCAAGAGCGCGAGCTGAATTTGTTTGCCTTTGGTATGGCGCACAAGATCCAAGTGCGTTATTACAAAATGCTACGGGAGTTCCTCGATAAACATGCAGTGGACTACCAACTATGGGTATCTACTGCGTTTCATGAAAAAGCCAACTTTGGTGACTTTGGCGCGATTAGTGCCCAACTTAGTGGTGTCTTTGCCGATCGCATTCAATTTATGGGGTTTTTGTCCGATGAAGCTGTAGGCTACTTTCTCCGCAAGGCTCATATTTTCGTTACCTTCTTTGAAAAGGGAGTACGAGCGAATAATACTTCAGTCTACGCAGCCATGGAGCGGGGCTGTGCTGTGTTGACTAACACAGATGAATATTCACCTCCCTGGATGCAACACCAAGAGACCATTTTGGATATTCGCTATGTCACTCCTGACGACTTTGAGCCAGCCCTATTGAAGCGCATTGGTGCTAAAGCCCAAGAGATGATTGCCACCCATGCTAGCTGGGATGAATTAGCAAACCTGATTAATAGGAATTTGAGCTTGTGTTAAAAAATGAGCCATTTCTGTGGGAAGTAGAGGCAACCCGCGATCGCGCCTGCCTGATGCTGCATGGCTTGGGTGGTGGTGTGTATGAGATGCAGCTTCTGGGTGACTACCTCTATCAGCGGGGGCTGACTGTGCAGGGGATCAACTATCCAGGGCACGATCGTCCCAGTCCTAAAATGCCTGCCTCCACATGGGAGCAGTGGTATGGTCATGCCCTAGCAACCTATCAAGCTCTAGCCCAGCGCTACCAGGCCATCAGCCTCGTTGGCTTTTCCACTGGGTGTCCCCTTGCCCTACATCTCGCCGCTAATTATCCGGTTGAGCGCCTAGTGTTACTTAGCCCCTACTTTGCTATTCGTTGCTACTGGTATTTGCTAGTTCCCCCAGAAGTCTACCTACACTCCTTCCTAGGCAAATGGATTGCAGACCTGCCCCGACTAGCCCTGCCTATCCGCGATCGTGCCATGCGTCAACAGGCTGAAGCGATTGCCTTCTTCCAAAGCTTTAACCTGTCAGCAGTGCGCAGCGCTAGTGAATTGATTGCGCTAGCCAAAGCCGAACTACCCACGATCCAATCCCCGACACTGATTATCCAATCACCTAAAGATACGGTTGTGGATCCATCAGGGGCAAAGCTAGTTTACAACACCCTCGGCTCGGCTGAGAAGCGCCTACATTGGCTGCGACAATCTGACCACATCATCTCCCTAGATGTAGAACGTGAAGAAGTTTTTCAAGAAGTAGGCTGCTTTTTGGGGTTGCCTACGTAGGTCAATATCAGCCGTAGCTAATCCTAGTTAGTAATCGGGGTGAGCACTGATCACAGCACTACCTATAGCACGAAACACTTCTTGTCCACGTTCTTCTAGCACTACGATCGGCTCTTGGCCATCATTGGCTTGAATGCGCTTCACCAACACTGACCCATTCCCCAAGCGCTCCCCAACGGAAACTGTCCGTGAGGTGCCTTCACCAGGCACTTCAACAATAGCAGTGGCTTTCCCCTTAGTCTGAACAACACCCATAATTTGAATTCGACGCGCCAAACTAATCGGTGCAATAGGGACTGAAGGTTGTGCTGTTGGTATAGGCACGCTGACAGGTGATGGAGCTGGTGATGGGGTAGTCACAGACCCTGAATAGGGCTGGACAGCCGGAGTTGGGGGTAGTGCAGGTAATTGGGTTACAGGCAATGGCTGGGCGATCGGCATAGGAGCCGTCACAACCACTGGTGGAAACGGCATCCATGGTGATGAAAGCGGGACTGGCACTCCAGGGACAGGCGATAATGCTTGTGGAACTGAGGAGGGCCGTGCTGGGGAGTTTGGTGGTGCAGAGGCTGAAGCAACAACCTGAGAAGTTGTAGGCGCAAAGGGATCGCTCCGCCCAGCAATAATAGCAGCTTCTACGTGCTGAGCACGTTGGCTAGAATCTGTTGGCTGCACTAAGGCAATGGGGGAAATTGAGGTAGATCGAGAGGATGTCGCTTGCCTACGCCGCTGTTGGGTAGCGGGTGACACAGGCATAGGCTGGGCTATGGGGGATGCTGTGGCCTTCGGTGAAGATTGGGTTACCCGTCGGGTATGAGCACTACTACAACTAGTAACCAAACTAGTAACCATCAACGCCACAAATATTAAGCTACCCAGACAATGTAGTTTGCGTAGTTTGCTCATAACGGCTCCTCACTTGAAATGCACGTCAAATCACGTTGAGAGAGTGTGCATCGGCAAAACCCAATGCGTTTGCCTCAGGATAGCCGCAATTTGCAAATCTGTATCATTGGAGATGGAAGGATGTTGTGAGGGCTGCTCTTAACCAATAGCCAGATGTGCCCAGAATCACAAGCAAAAATAGGGGTATAAACCACACCCCCAACCCGATCGCCTGTTCCAGGGCAGCCTGCACCATTTGCCATTGGATGTAGGCCAGGCCAAGCAGAATCTCAGCTTGAAGCCATGTTATAAGCTTTACAGCGATTGTGTACTGATAGGCAGCATTCTCCGCCGTGATGGCAACGGGATAGTTAAACGTATGGGGAAAGTGCCGAACTATAGTGAAAGTAATCAGGTGCACTGTCCCCAAGCAGGGCAACAACCACAGCCAGTTGCGATTATTGCTCCAAACATCTGGATGACCATCAAGGCCAAAGTGAATCGGCAGGCGCAAAGGAACCTGTGTCCAACCATAGACTGCTGCTGCCCATAGAGCAACCAAGCCTGCAATTGCTATCAGGTCAAGTATCACTATCTGAGACGATCGTGGCACCGATAACACGGGACGCTGAGACATGGAGATCGCCTTACAACTAAAGGATTTCCCCATCATAACAAGTCTCAACTGGCCGGTGCTATGGCTTGCAATCGCAGGGACAGTGCTGGCGACAAGCTAGCATTACTCATCGTCATAGTCATAGTCACTGTCGGCATCGTCGTCGCCATCGTCGTCAAAGTCTTCGTCATCATCAGCACTGCTAGCCCCGAAGTTGTCATCGATTAACTCATCGCCGTCATCCAAAATCATAGGAGAAGCATCCTTACCAGGTGCACCCATGCCCATACCATAGCCGAAGTTAAATCG
This sequence comes from Cyanobacteriota bacterium, assembly GCA_025054735.1. Lineage (NCBI taxonomy): Bacteria > Bacillati > Cyanobacteriota > Cyanobacteriota bacterium. The sequence goes on from JANWZG010000013.1 coordinate 17,990, forward strand.
ATCTTCCAACTCTTCGGGATCGTAGCGACGAGCTAACTGGTCATCTAACACCACGTCACGTAGGTCGTCCTCATCTAGAACACCAATGCCGTCATAGCCATAGTCAAGATCAGGGCTGCCCACTTCTTCATAGGCATTGAAACCAGTACCGGCTGGAATCAATCGACCAATGATAACGTTTTCCTTCAGACCTCGTAGCCAATCAGACTTACCCGCGATCGCTGCCTCGGTCAGAATCCGTGTTGTCTCTTGGAAACTAGCGGCTGAAATGAAGCTATCTGTCTTCAAAGAGGCCTTGGTGATCCCCAACAATTCTGGAGTGTACTCAGCCGGAGCACCCCCGGTGATAGCCATTGCTTCATTGATCTGTTGAATTTCATAGAGTTCGATTGGTTCACCTGGTAACAGAGTAGTGTCTCCACCATCCTCAACCCTTACCTTTGAGGTCATTTGCCGCACCACAACTTCAATGTGCTTGTCAGAAATATCAATGCCCTGAGACTGGTACACCGATTGAACTTCGTTAACCAAGAAAGTCTGTACCTCTTGGAAGCTCTTCAACGCTGCTTCATGAACCCCCAATGTCTCCCGATAATACTGGAAAAATACATTTAGGATGTCGTGCGGGTTAGCAGGGCCATCAGTCAACCGCTCAGCAGGGCCAACCTCCTGCCCGTCTGTGACAATCACATTTTGCCCTGGGGTTGTCAGGTACTCAGTAATCGTGCCATCAGCTTCGATCACCTTTACATCAACACTGTCATCCTCACCGTAGATGACTTGTGCTATTCCAGGGCGACTAGCCAATACACAAGCCTCTTTGGGCTTCCGAGCCTCTAGCAATTCTTCGATTCTAGGTAGACCCTGAATGATATCACCAGTCTTTGCCCGCTCAAATACCAGCAACACGAGATTGTCACCCCGTTGCACAAGATCACCATCATTAACTTGCAGAACAGCACCCGCGGATACGCGATAGGGACGTGCCAATCGCAGCACAACTTGAGAGTCGCTGATCTGAATAACTTCACCTGAGTGAGGAGTAGGAATACCAGGGGCGATCTCGTCTCGACCTTCTACCAGCAAGTCACCAATTCTAACCGTAGGAGCATTGCCCTGGGTGTCCACTGTCATCAAATCAGCGTCTGTGATGACCAGCAGACGACGAATGACTTCATCGTTCTGTTCACTGGGCAAGCCTCGCACCTCACCGCCACGCTTACATTGAATCTGTGTGCGAGCAACGATTGCCCCAGGAGCAATCTGATCGCCGTCCTTAACCAACAATTGCGTGACAGTGCCACCCTGTGTCTGATCAGCAGTGACATCTCGCCGAATTGCCAACGATTCCAAAATCACTAGTTGCAAGCGCATCTGATTCGGGTTTGTTTCATCTGGAACCAGCTCAATATCGGCAGCCAGTTGCGGAGCGTCTTTATCGATTTCCAAGATTAACTGGGTGCGCAACAGTTCCATGCCTTCTACAGACTTAACGCGCTCACCATCTTTGTAGAAGATACGCTGCACAGCCCGCAACCGAATCGATCGCCCAGATTCATTAGTTGACTCTTGGCTAGGTACCGACGGCTCATCGGGA
>JANWZG010000014.1:0-9012 GCA_025054735.1 Cyanobacteriota bacterium
GCCTCTGGGTAAGCATGGACATCGATTTCATCCCAGGACTCAGCTACAAGCCCTGCAAACCCCTGACGATAATTTGCCTCGCGCTGAGCTGCTGCTGCACGCCACTTCTCTAGAGAATTGCCAACGTTATTGTCTGTCAACCCATTGGCTCGGCTGATAGCGCTGAAATCACTCGCTGCGCCATGCTCTAAAAACCATGCCTCAACCTGTTGATGATAGTCGTCAAACGCTTGATTTGCCACCCCTGCTAGGCGCTGATAAACTACAGAAATCTGTTGGTTCGACAAACTCAATTGTTTGTGGCATTTCGTCTGTAACGTAGGATCACAATCTTTAGGGATGGGTAGCTTTTGCTGTTGAATATAGAGAGTTATATCCCCTTCGCAATGCTGAAAAACGTGATCGACATCAGCCTCTATCGTTGTAAAGTCGCTGTGTCTGAGCAGTCTTAGCTCTTGTTTGGCGGCTTTTAACACCTCTTCATCTTCAGGGCGGAGTGGTAACCCATGCTGACGGGCATCATAATAGTGCTGACGGTAGATATTGTATTGTGCTTGACGGGTTTGTTCATAGATCTGCTGGTCGTGCTGTCCTGGAGCAAAGCCTAGAGGAAAATCTTCAGCATCATCCTTGATAATGCGCTTAGGAGTTTGTGTTAATCCTTTGCTCTGAATCCACCGAATTGTCTCTGTTTTAACATACTCAAACAGAGGACCAGGTTTGATGCGACGCTCACGATCGGCTGCTTTACCTCGTAGACCATCCAACAACCAGTAGGTAAACACCCCATGTCCAAGGTCTGGAAATTCGTAGGAAAACTCACCAGCTCGGCAGGATAACAGGGTAAACAAGCCAACACCCTCTCGACTGGTGTAGGCATCAAAGGCTTGTTCGATCTGAGTGGAGAGAGGCTGTTGGTAAGCGAAGACCGGGGAGGAAGCATCTCCAGAGCGAGCAATCACCACCCCTTTGCTGGCTGCACCGCTGTGGCAAGCATCTACCAAGACGATTTGCTTGCGGGCGTTGCACTGGCGCAAACAGGCTAAAAACTCCGACAATAACAAACTATCCGGGGCTGGGCTGGCTAGCTTGGTTGCTGGTAGACACAGGTAGGTATCGCCATTGTGGGCATGACCATGACCAGAGAAGTAAAACAACACCATGTCATCTCGTTGGGATTCTTGAGAAATCCGATCTAGGTTTGCCATAATCGCTGCTTTGGAGGGGATTTCTCGTCCTGCACAATGCACGAGTTGCTCCTTGTGAAATCCATCCGTAATCCGATCAAGTTCCTTCGCCACATCTGTGCAATCAGCTACGGCATAGGAGAGATTCGTTAACCCTGGATCGTCATACTCATTCACGCCAATGAGCAGCATCCAAAACTTGGCTCGCCCCCTTTTGTAAATGTTTGATTGATTGTCAGGTCTAGCCACGGTGTCTAACTACCTATCTCAACGGAATACTCAATATCTTACTGATCGAGTTCACTGCCTGTGTAGTCACATTGGCAACTGCCATCTAGCCGGTTAAATTGGGCTAAATCATAGTGACTATAGCAACAGTGGACGACTGACTAAGGGGGCGTTGATCTTCAGGAAACAGGCTCAGGAAGCGCACTGATCAAATTAGAGCTATCTCTAGGGTAACATTTGTATCAGAGTATCTAGCTCTATAACGTAGGCAGATAACGTAGGCAACGATCGCCTACTTGTTAGTATTATCACTGATCATCGCAAATATGGAAACCAGGGAAGATGTTGGCTGGTGTCAGGTGATGGATGGGTAGGAAACTCTTCAGGGAGCATTGCTGAATTGCCTAGCAAGCTAAGTTCTAGCTGGTATGCTTCTCCAGCAGCACCAAGAATACTGGCTTCCAAAACGTCTTTGGGTTGCCCTGGGTTGACCCGATCACCATCCAGCAAGTCACCCTGCTCGTCTCGCACATCAAGGGTTAGCCCCACGGGTAAGCTGGCTTGAGGATCAGGACTGTTGACTTTAATCTGGGCACGCAGTTCTTCGGGATCATTGGTAAGCTGATAGACGATCGCCAGATTAAAGCGTTGTCCATCCAGCAACACCTCACAGCCCTTGGACATGGGGTTGATCTGGGCACTCCTGGCAATTGCCATGGCAAACTCAGGCGGGTTCACCAAGTCTTGGAGCGAACGCCAAGCCGTGATCACAACTGCCCTTGCTTCCCGTGTGATGGTTACCAATGTCTCCCCGATACTAACTCTCTCTTGTTGAGGTGAGGTGCGACAGGTGTGGAGTTGGTCTAGGTGGCTGGGGTTGGCGAGCAGGGCAAGCCAGCGATCGCCCCCCTCTGGCTCCGGCAACAGACGAGGTGAGTAAGGCATGGGTTGGCTATAGTGACGAATGAGAGATTCGGCTACTGAGTCAGATAAGTCTGGTAGTGACTCAACCTGAGGCTGGGGATCGGGGCAGTGTTCTCTCAAGTGCCAGATGGTGTAGATATTCTCGTGGAGGTTGCTGACAGGGAGGGAGTAGGTACGATCGACCCGATCATACGCTCCTGCTTTCACGTCGTCATGGGTGGCATAGCCTGCAATTCTGACCCAGTCGTCCTCTAGGTCTACTTGGCAGGCAACATAGTAGGGAGCCGCCCACTGGTGATCACTGGGGATATCGACCCACTCGCGGGGAACCCGCAGTTCGTCCAGGGTGAGGGTGTCGGTGGGGATGACGACGAGAGGAACATCGCCGATCGTCACAGAGAAACCGGTCACAAATTCCCAGCGTTTTGCTAGGTCATCGGTAGCGGGGGCGATCGTGTCGGGACGATCGAGGGTTTCTGGTAACTCCCGCTTCAGGCATTCCAGGCAAAGGGTGTTGAGGGTTGCCCTAGCGCGGGCAGTGTCGTGGGAGTAAGGGTACTGTTCGGCTTGGGCAGCGGCTTGGCGATCGCTGTCGGCGATCGTCAACCAGATGTGTTCGGGATACAACTCGGCTAATTGGTCTAATTTCAGTGTCAACATGGTGAAGTTCTCCGTCTAAATAGCTGGATGGGGTGAGTGGGCTTGTAACCAGGAGTCGATAAACGCGGTGATACGTTGGTCTGCGTCTGGAACGGCATCCAGCTTGGTTACGTGCAAACGATCGAGCAATTTTTGTTTCAAGTCATCGCGTAACGATGAACTTGAGCTATCAGAATGAAGATGCACCAAGCTTTGGTATTCGGCAGTGAGAAACTCAACCAGCCAATTTCGGCAGTGCTGGGGTAGATTTATCTTGAGAGCAGTAACTACCTCTTTGGCTCGTGCAGCATGAAGTTCTCGTAGTTTTTTGGGATCATCGTGATGAATATCACGACACCAACTCTCCAAAAGTGCTTTGGATAAGGGATTCTTGACAATACGAGATACATCGCTATTGGCTTTGAAACCCTTGGGTTTGCCGAGCAGTTCAACCACATAATCTTGCCCAAAGTTTAGCCCGCGCCACAGAACTAGCGCTGCTTGCTCAATGTCGGAAAGCTGGGCAAAGGCTTGGACGATCGTTGATGGAATTTTCTCCTCATCTTCTTGCTGCTCTAGATAGAGCATATAGTCTATAGGTGTCAGATTCTGTGAGTCTTGGATTGAATCTTGGAGATCTCCAGCATCTGGATCTGATGATTTGAGTGGGGCATCAAGACTGAGCAGTTTAAAGTTGCTCCAATCCTGGACTGCTTTCCGACAGTCATTCATCATCCGTTCGGCAGTTGCTTGGTCAATCCTAGTTTTGTCAGCAGTTGCACCGAGACATTCTAGGCGTTGGTTAAAACACTCCGCAATTGCTTGCCATTGTTCAGGACTGGGATCAGGCAGGGGTTTGCGCCCTTCCTGACGAGGAGCATGGATTTCTTGATAGCAGTCCCAAAGTAAATCATGACGCTCCAGTTTGCCGTTAGCATAACCGGCTGAGTCTAAAATTTTCTTGCGATTACGTGATCCTTGCTTCAATTGAGATGTCTTTGACTGGTTGCGGGTTTTGTCCCTAATGGATCGATCATCTATTTCATCTCTGAGCTTGTCAGGCAACTTGTGCTTCAAGAAGGTCTTGATGGTGTTGTCCCAATCGAACTTGAACGGTTTCAACAAGGAGAAAGGCTGACTAATCACGCAAGCAGCGATCGCAGCACACTCCTCTAGAGCTAACTTTAAGCCTAGCCGCCTATATAGCGTGGATGCAGCAGAATAGGCTGGCTCTTGCAGGTAGGCAATTAATAGGTCACGATTTTTGCTTGACAGCTCTTCAGCATAAGTCTGACTTGGCTTATCTAAATGGTCATGAATGCATTTGACTTTAGCATTCCGACATTCCCGCAGTTGAATAAGCTTGGTAATCAATGCAGCTAGATCGTGGACAGGAACCTTTAAGGACTGGACAAACTCGGCATCATGCTGATAGGTCAAGAGCAATAGATAGCGTGCCCAGGCATCATCAGTGACGGGATCGTCTTCTGATAGTCCGTCGGTCAGCTTCATCATGAGTTGTTTTAGCCTACGATCGGTCTGGATGTGCCGTCGATTTCCGACGACGCTCCAAAATTCGGAAAACTTTCTGACCACATCGAGCTTGTCATTACTGGGGTTGTCATTACTCATGGCTGGCATCTCCGCAAATGGCTGGCAGGATGGGGTGTTGGCATCATACAGACTGTCCTCGATCGATTTCTACTAACCTTATCGGTCAAACTTGCGGCGATTATGCAAACAAAATCGCAGAAAAATTTTCCAGATTATTTTTTAGGTAACTACTCAGGCTGCCCTCACCCCAACCCCTCTCCCAAGCTGGGAGAGGGGCTAAGACACTGGTTCGGTTCCCCCTTCTCCCGTCTTGAGAGAAGGGGCTAGGGGATGAGGGCGACTGGAAGCCTAAGTAGTTACCATGACCTAGGGCGTGTTTTAAAGCTAACTGTGAGGGTTGATTTTTCGTGCGCGACGCGCACGAAAAATCAACTTTTAAAACAGACCCTAAATCATCAACAGGCTGAGGACATCTTCTAGAAGACCGATCGCGGTGGTGGTGGCAATGTTGGTGGTCTTTGCCCCAGTGACTAGGCTTTCCTTGGTGGTGGTAAACAGTCTGCCCGCCTGTTGGACGGCTTCCCTGATCCGAGTCATGGTCTGCATCACCTCGTTCCCAGTTTCCAGCAGAGAGTCATAGAGTTCTCGCTGGTTTTCTACCACTTCCTTGAGGGAAACATCAGCATGGTCTGCCGTTGCCGACTGGACGGTTTCCAGCTTGTCGGTTAGTTCTGTCAATAGATCTGTAACCTGTTGGGCAAAGGTGGTCACTTGGTCAGCGATTTCAGTCCGGCAGTCATCACTGAGGTAACTGTTGAACTCACTAGACTGTTGGTTTACAGCGTCTTCATGGCTGGTGATGTCGTTGCTGACTTCCGATCGCAGGTGCTCTTGCAGGGTGGCGATCGTCTGGGTTAGGGTCGATCGTATCTGCTCCGTAGCCTGTTGCAAACTGGTGAGGGCAGTCTCAGTGGCATCTGCTCCACTGGTGAGTTCTGGCTGGGTGGTGGTGAGGTTTTCACCGAGGGCAGCGATCGCGCTCCTAGTCTCCTCTAGTTTGGCTTCGGCTTCTGTTTGCAGTTCTGTTGCCCGCTCTTGAAGATCTCGCAGCAGTTGGTTCACCTCATCGGCTTCGGTGGCGAGGTCGTCGCGAAACTGATTGGTTTGCTCTAGAACTTTCTGGATGCGGTCTGCCAAGGCTTGCCAGTCGTCATCAATCTGTTGAGAGAGGGTATCAAACTCTTGGTTTAACTCATCCACATGGGGTTGTGTGTGATCAACTTGATCGAGCAGGTGGGTCAACAAGGCAACGGTTTCAGTGGCGGTAGTATCTAGGTCAACCATGGTTCAAACTCCTTAAGTTTTATGGAATGGGGTGAGTTGTTTGGGTTCGTGTTTTCTGGGCTGGGACAACCAGGATGGCATCCTACTGCATGGAGTTCAGTGCACAAGCTTGAGCATTATCCGGGCCAGCTTAGACCAGGAATTTTCTCTAGGACGTGGCGGACGGCAGCGATCGCATCGACGATCGGTTCAACCATATCCTCTAGTTTCTCGATCAGTGGATTGAGTTCCTCCCGCTCCGATTCCGCATCATCCTTGCCTTCAATGAAATCTTCGGCAATCTCCTCCAGCGTATCAAGGACAGTGGTAATGGCTTCAGTGACTAGTTCCTTCAATCCATCCTCAATCTTCTCCTGCGCCTCATCGAGGATAGTATCCACACTTGCTTCAATGATTTCAGAGCCGATGCGCTCTAGGGTGGATTCACAGGCATCCTTACTGTCCTCAAACTGCGTGAGTAGTTCTTTGACCTGATCGCTGACTTCTTGGAGTGCCTCGGCGATCGCTGTTTGTGTCTGCTCCACTTGGTTGTCTGCCTCAGCACCAGACGTTTCTAGGGACTGTTGCAAGGCTTCTACCTGGGATTGCACCTCCTCCAAAGCAGCAATCAACTCCTCCTGGTGAGATTCAAGGGCAGAGTGGGTTTCGGTCAACTCACCTTGGGCTTCATCGGTGGCTTGCTGCAAGGTGCGATCGCAATCCTCCAGTTGGGTTTTCAGGTCAGCCAACTGTCCCTGTAAGGTTTGGCAGTCTTGTTCTATCTCAGTTTGTGCCTCCGTCAGCCAGTTTTCCATTTCATCTAGGCTGCTATCTAACTCAGCCATGATGGTTTCTGTCTCCCCTTGACTAGTGGCTACTTCATTACGCAACTCTTGAAAGGCAGACTCCAACTGTTGCATCAGAGTTGCACACTCGGTTTGCTGGGCTTGCAGGCGATCGCCAAGCTGATTCGCCAACACCTGGACTTCATTCGTATCCTGAATCAAGCGATTTAACTCTTGGGGAGCTAGCACAGCCATGCGTTGCAATTCATCAAGTACTTGGTTCATGGGTTTTCATCCTTAAAAAATTAATCCACAGAGATACGGTAACTACTCAGCTTGCCCTCACCCCAACCCCTCTCCCAAGCTGGGAGAGGGGCTAAAAAGACTGGTTCGGTTCCCCTTCTCCCTTTTTGGGAGAAGGGGTTGGGGGATGAGGGAAAATTTCCTCAGGCATATCAGATTGAGGTCGCACCCCTCCCAAGTTGGGAGAGGGGCTAAGATTCTTGCTTCTCCCAAAACGGAAGCAGAGGAGTTCTGGATTGAAGTCCTTCTCCTAAGATGGGAGAGAGATTTAGAGTGAGGGCAGATGCTAACGGTATAGTGCGAGTTTCTGGTGTCAGATTGGGTGTTGGGTTTTCACTATCGCCGCAACCCAACCTACCCGATGGAATTTAGCCGAACAAGCCACCAAAGGATAATGCCTCTTTGATCATGGTGATGGCAATCTTGGCAGCAATAATTTGGGGCAATACAGGACTGAGGGCGGTTGTGGTAGCAGCACCAAACTGCATCATGGCGAAGTTTTCGGCAACTTCCTTCACGACTTCTTCTAGAATGTCTGAGAGAATCTCTTTGAAGGTATCCTCCAGCTCTGTCTGCAAGGTTTCTTCGGCATGGTCTTTCACGGTGTCCATGATCTCTTGACCGCGCTGCTGGAGTTCTTCACCACTGGACTCGACAAGGGCAGTCAAGGTGCTGAAGATATCCGTTAACCCCTGATCTAGGTCGCTAAAGCCGTCACTGATATCAGACTGGTGGTCGTTGGCAAGTTGCTCGGAGAAGTCGTCAAAATCTTCACCTAGTGCCTGGTCGTGGTTTTCTAGACGCTGTTTCAGGTCATCAAAGATGCTGTCTGTCTCAGCTTGGAGAGTTTCAGTACGTTGCTGGAGGTCGGCGATCGCCCCGATCAACTGGTCAAAGGTCTGTTGGGTGGCTTGCTGCTCTTGCTCGATAACGGACTGGCAGCGATCGAGTTGGTCTTTCAGCATCGAAAACCCTTGCTCGACCTCGGTTCCTGCTTGCTCCAACTGATTGTGTTCGGTTTGCAATGCTGAGACAAGCTGGTCATGGGCAGACTCAACCTGCTGAGCAGCATTCTCCAGACTGTTTTCAGCCTCAGCCAGCACTGTTTGCAGGGCATCGGCAGCGTCAGTCAAGTCTGCCTCAGCCTGCTCAAGCACATCCTCAGCCACTTGCAACTCATCCTCAAATTGGTCAAATTGCTGTTCGATCGCATCGGTTAACTGCTCCAACGCCTGCTGTTCCTCGGTCAGCGCGGCGGTAGTATCTTCAATCTGCTGAATCGCAGTTTCCAAAGCTGCCAACAATTGTTCATAACCTTCAGTGCTTTCACTGAGGTCTTGGCGCATTTCTAGGACTTGTGACATTGATCGTCTCCTTACAAAATCAGGGTGAAATTTCTTAGCCTAAGATGTCTTGCACCTTCTCCAGCACGTCCATCACAGGTTCAACCACGTCGAGAATGTCGTTGATGGTGTCGAGGATGTCGCCTACTTTGCCATCCAACAACTCTTGAGATTGTTCAGTGACTTCATTGAGGACAGAAAGTGCCTGCCTCAATCCATCACCAGCCGTGTTGATTACGTCACAGGCTTCACCAGGAAGCAACTGGGTAATCAAATCGCTACAGTGCTGGTCATGGTTGTCCAAGGCTGTGACTAGCTCATTGGTACGATCGCGCCCCATCTCTTGCAGATTTTCAAAATCCCTCGTGACAGTTTCTAGCTTTTCTTGAATCATGCTCTGTAAGGTTTGAAATTGCGCCAGTAGCTCATCTTGGCGCTGGCTCAAATCATCCTGCACAGTTTGGACGATGGACTGGAACTCTTCGAGATCCCCTTCAGTATTGCTGGACAGGTTCTCTGCCTCAGAGGTAGCGGTGTTGCTTTCCTCCTCAAGCTCAGTTAGGGCAGTTTTGATCTGTTCAGACTCTTGGGAAATCGCCTCAGTTAAATCCTCCACTTGCTGCTGGAATTCTTGCAGGTGTTGGTCAATCTCGTCTGCGATCGTATCCAGCTTGCTGTCCATCTCGGCTGCTCTGTCTCGCAAGGCAGCATAGTTGTCCATGGCGG
>JANWZG010000014.1:9022-19354 GCA_025054735.1 Cyanobacteriota bacterium
GTATCCAGCGCGTTAGTCAGGGCTGCAAACTGGGTTTGAGCGTTTTGTCCTGTGGTCATCAGGGCATTACGGAGCTGATCGAGGATTTGGTCAAGATTGTTGACCCGATCGGTGGCTAGTTTTACATGACCCGCCAATTCTTCTGAACGAGCTGCACTCTCATCAATCAGTTCATTAAGGGTTCTTAGAGTGGTCATAGGGTATTTACTCGGTAATGGCAGTTAAAAGAGTAAGAGGCTGGGTGCAACAACAGAAAACCAGATATTCTGTGTAGTTGCTTGCAGCTATATTCCCTATTGGGTTGATTTTTCAAGACTATGCAAAAGACGGAAAAAATTTAGGATGGCAGTTGGGGCGAGGTAAGACGTAGAGACTTGGGAAGAAATAGTATTCTCTATCTGTTTCCTATTTTTTTGTGTAGTAGCGCGGCAAGTTTTAGCTTATTGTTGGGTAGGGTGTGACAGGATGTTTTGATTGTGACCTAATTGTTGCCTACGTTATCCTAGCCTGCCGAGGCGCACGATCGTGCGGAATTTTTTGCACCATGGCTAAGCAGGCATTCATCACCAAGAAGGACTTTATTCATGACACTATTAAGGTTTGCCAGTGTTACGATCGCCTCCCTCGCCAGAACTGCTCTTGGTTTAGGCATCAGCTTGAGCATCATGGGCATAGAGCCTGTCGATGCTGCTAGTTTTCGCTTTTCCTACACCCTTGAAGCTGGGGATATTCTCAGTGGTACGTTAGAAGGCAATCTTCAAGGTGATGGCAACACAGTTGTGGTTTCATCCATTACAAGCCCTAGTTTTAATAATGTCCTTGGGCCTAGTCTGCCTGTGACTCGGTCTTTTGTGCAGGCTTTTCATTCGTTTGGTAGTTCTTCTGCTCCTGCAACGGTGAGCTTAAATGGCTTGGTGATGGATATTCTTACCTGTAGTAATGCTTTCTGCCTGAATGGGTTTGCGATCGATGGCGGTGGCACCCTATTTGGTTCACCAATCTACATTGCCAGTACTGCCTATGGCACCGGATTCTCTGAACCCTACAATCCGGCAAGGTGGCAGCTCACTCTCCTGACGCTCCTCCCGCCAAGTCCAACTCCTCCTGAGTCGAGTCCAGCCCCTCCTGAATCGAGTCCAACTCCTCCTGGATTGGTGGTAGTACCTCCTGAATCGAGTCCAACCTCTCCTGAGTTGAAGCCAACACCACCGGAATTGAGTCTTATACCTCCTGAATCGAGTCTAACTGAGCCTACGCCTGGAGCAGCAGCTATTCCTGAGCCGATGACGGTGGCTGGCGTGGCACTAGCTAGTTTAGGGTTGGCTTGTGCCCGTCGTTATCACCAAGCCCGAAAAAGCTAACTGAGATCTTGCACCACCCCCCCAATCCCCCCTTGCTAAGGGGGGAAACTCCTGAAACTCCCTCCCCTTGTGAAACTCCTGAAACTCCCTCCCCTTGCGAAGGGGAGGGTTGGGGTGGGGTTAGTTCTTGCACTCAGGTTAGACCAAGCGCGATCGCTGCTTTTTCACCTCTGTTTGAACATTGGTGAGCATTTTTTGGCGATTTTCAAGCTCCTGGAGTTGCTGTTGTAGAGTGTGTTGCTCTTGCTGGACATCTGCTTTGTATGCTGTCAGATAGTCCATCGCCCATTGCATCTGGTGTTGCATCTGCTCTTTTTCCTGGGCTAGCGCTTCTTTCAGCAGCTTCAACATGCGATCGAGGCTCATTTCAGCAAACTTGCGATAGTAGTCAAACAGTTGCTTACGGAGTTTAGCAGCGCCATCTTCTAACTTGATTTGGCTCTCGGCATGGTGTCCGCTAAATAGCCAGAGAAACAGTGGACAGAAAATTAAGGACAGCACCATGATCAGTAACCAGGGACGATCGGTTAATTGATAGAGGGGAGCTAACATACCCTGAATCAGGCTGCGTTTATTACTGCTACTCAAGCCAATCATACTGATAAAAGTGAAGAGGAACATTAGCCCCATCCACTGACTCCGGAGTTGGCGCATAATGTGGTGCCAAATGGAAACTTCTTTGTAGTAAAGCTCACAGGAAATCCCGGCAATGCTATCTTTCATCAACCGTTGAAAGGTGAGATGTTGGATGGTTGGGGTGAAGGTGGGACGATCGCTGCGATCGCCCGGAATTCTATGAATTGCCAAGTCAATGCGCTGTGTCAGTTGATCGATCCCTCCTGCATAGAGGCGTTGCCACTGTTCCAAAGCCCACTGTGCCAATCGATTATCACAAAGCTGCACCAAATCAAGGTTAATATCCAGCGATCGATGCAGATGACCAGCCTCAAGCTGGATGTATTGGCTGCTGCCTCGGCGAATCACTACCGGATGTAACGCATCTGTAAATGCCTGAATTTGATGCACCAAGCTGTAGCGATAGTAGGGATCAAGCAAGGTTTCCTTAGCTGGTTCGAGAGAAACTTCTAACTCCTTGAAGGTAGGGTCAAGGTGTTGCTGGAGTGTCCGTAGAGTTTGTTCAGCCTGAATTACATTCGTGAGGTCTGTGGATTGGGCAACCTGCGCTAGGGCTGATTGCGTGGACGCAATGGTAGCTGCCAATTGCTGATGTTCTGTCGCCAAAGCAGCAATCACAGCATCTAGTTGGAGCAGGCTTTGGGCAGTGACTCGCTTGAGTAACACCTCCTCTGGTTTACGCTTCACCAACGCTTCTAGGGTTTGGCATAGGGTCACGATCGTGGCTGGCACCTGTTCCGTAGACAGCGGAGAAACCACCTCACCCCGCGTGTTGGGATAGGTTGTGCTCGGTGGCAGAGTCCACTGCCAGTCATCAGCAGAGTCGGTCACTAGACACCAAACATCACAATGCCAATGAGGTTGTAGCTCCTCGATAGCCTGGATGCCAGGAGGCACAATGACCTGATGAAGGTCGTAGGCTTCAATCCAGGGACGATCGTGGCTCACATAAGTTATCACCGTCTCCGCCAGCTTTGGATCGTGGCTGGCAATGGTCAAAATGGGCTTGCCACGCTGAAGTTGCGGAATCAACAATTGCAGAGTTGCATAGGCTGCGGCAACCACAGGGCTATGGTCAGCGAAGTTGACGATCGCAGCACAACCATCAGTAAGACGCTGTACCAGCTTTTCTGTTTTAGGGGATGTAGTGGCTTGAGTGATCATGACAATCTACCTTAAATAAAATTTGGACGTAACTCCTGAGACTGCCCACCCTACGGGAAGCAAGCTACACCCCAAACCCTCTCCCAAGCTGGGAGAGAGGCTAAGCTTCTTGCTTGGTTCCCCTTGTATCTTGTAAGAAAGAGAGGGACTTTGATTAGTTTATTTGAATTACTTAAGAGGCTGGAGGATAAGGGTCAATCTACATCGGTGAGAGATATCTGTTGCCGATCGCTAGTAAACCTGCTGTCCAGAGGGCAAATCCCAGGCAGCAATCTGAGAGCCATCAGCCGCAAAGCTGAGCAGTGTGGAACCATCAGCCGCCAGTTTGATGGTATGCACAGCAACAGGAGTAGAGAAATTAAGAGGTATATCGGTCGCTGCTGTTAAATTCCAGACCTTGATGGTGTGGGTATCGCTGATGCTAATCATCCAGTGGTCATCAGGACTGAGAATGACTTGCAGAGGAGGAGCGATCGGTTCAGACTGGCGGGTTTGCAGTACAGGAGGTTGCTCTGGCGCGACAGCAGGACTGTCAGGTTGTGTTGTATTGGGCAAATTGGTAGCGATCGGCATCTCCTCAGTATCTGCTGGCGAGGGTTGCTCGGCAGCTACTTGTTCCACAAATGGCTCACTGATGGTTAAGTCAGTAGGCTCACTGATGGTTAAGTCAGCAACTAGTGTAGCTGTATCCTGAGGGTGAGTGACTTGAGTATCGATGGCTGGGGAATAGGTCGGTAAGGAGTAGCTATCATCAGCGATTACCATGGTGGGGTAGGGGTCTACAGGCATGGTTGCAGGGGCTTCCTGAGCCTGAGAGAGATGGATCGGTCTAGGCTGATTAGAGCTATTGGGTGTTCCAGTAGGTTCTGCGATCGTGGGTTGGCGCTCATCAGCCATTGCCATGATGGATAGTGTCTCCTGGAGGGGGTTACCAACCGCTGCGGCAGCGATCGTGGCATCTTGCACTGCCAGACGGTCTCCTTGGTTTTCCCTAATCGGCTCCGGCTGAGGAGTTTGGCTAGGGCTAGGAGTGACCACAGGTTTGTTAGTTGCTGGACTTGGCGTGGGGGGAGGGCTGTTAGGCTGCGATCGGGGAGAGGGCGATCGGACGAACTGTGGTTGTGTGGCAGGAACCAATGCTGGTCTGCCCCCAGAAAGATTTCCAGAGTCATCGCGTGGGCTAGAAGTATTGCGACTGGGTTGGTTAGATGCTGCTGACAGTTGCTTTAACATCGCTTCTCCAGAAGCGTTAACCTGCCCCATCACTGCCGTTGCGGGCTTACCGGGTAGGTTACACACCAAGCCAGCACAGGCTGATGCTACTAATGTGCCAAATCCTAGTCCCTTCAAAATGGGCGATCGTGTGAACTGTGCCGCCAAATCCGTGAGCATTGCCGCTGGTTGGGGTGTTGCTGCTGGCTTGGGCATTGTCGCTATAGAAGTCAGGAACAATGGGGCTTGTCGTAGTGCCGGAGATAGGGCGGGTGGTTGCTGGCTCTTTACAGAGAACACAGGAGTTACGGCACCAGTCATTTGGGTGCTGAGAGGTGTCAACTGTTCTAGAGCATCCTCGGCGCAAGTGGGGCGATCGCTGGGACAAAAGGCAACCATGCGGCTGAGTAATGATTCCAGCGATCGCTCCACGTGGCAATGCTGTTGCCAGCGAATTCCGCCTGTTTTAGCTTGCTGTTGCAACTCTTTGGGAGGTTGGCTTGTCAGCGCTTGGATAGCAATCATCCCCAAGGAATAGAGGTCGCTGGCAACGCAGGGGTAGCCCTGTCCCCGTTCTGGCGCAATGTAGCCGATCGTGCCCTGGCTTGCTCCGAACCCCGTGATCATCCACTGTTGGTCAGAGGATCGTTGTAACAAGCAGCCTGGATGCAGATTGCCGTGAATCACCTGTTGTTGATGACACACTGCCAAGATCGACAAACAGGCATAGAGTAGTTCATGAACCTGTTGCTCAGTCCAGCGCTGCCCAGATAGCAGGCGATCGCTCAACAACACACCTTCGACATAATCACAAACCAGATAGATATAGGGAGGAGTTTGCTGGTCAAGGGCTAGCAGGGTCAGGAGCTGAGGATGTCGCAATGCCTGGAGAATCCGCGCCTCTTCCCGTAGGCATCGCCCAGCGTCACTATCCGCCAGTGCTATGTTCACAACACATAACGGATTGTCAGGACGGTAAGGATCTTCAGCCAACCAGTGGCATGGATGGGTCATTGTATCCAGTTGCTTGACTAACCGATAACGGTTACTGACCTGTTGACCCGGTTGAAACTTGATAGGCGCTAGAGTAGACATCTGGGCACACTCCACATTTACGTCTACTCGCCTTTAGGGTCAGAAATTTTGAATTATGCAGGTTGAAATTTAAAGATTTGTAACTTCCCGCCAGTGCATACCCAATGTAGAGCTAGGAAGGAAGTCGTCACCTGAGGCTAGCGCTCTGGGGCGATGGCAATCTTGAGGGTGTGGCAAAATTCCCCGATCGCCTGTAGGCCCTGCTGGGGGGTGCCTTCCGCTAGGCGCTTCACAAAGGCACTGCCGACGATCGCCGCATCCGCGCCCCATTCCATCACTTGCCGAGCATGTTCCGGCTGAGAGATGCCAAAGCCCACGCCGATCGCTTTGTCCGTAACACTGCGAAGGTTGTAAAGCATGTCCTGCACACGACTTTCCATCTGGCTACGCATTCCCGTCACTCCAGTAACACTGACCAAGTAGATGAACCCCTGAGAGCGTTGGGCGATCGCGGTGATTCGTTCTGGGGGGCTAGTGGGAGCCACTAACAATATGACATCAATCCCTAAGGCGGATGCTGGCTCAATCAGAACATCTGCCTCTTCTAGGGGCAAATCGGGCACCACTAAACCCGCTGCTCCCGCGTCAGCAATTTGTTGCAAGAACGGCTCAATGCCCCGGTTGAGGATGGGGTTGTAGTAGGTGAACAAAATCAGGGGCGATCGCAGCGAGGGACTGACCTCCTTCACCATAGCTAACACGGCCTCTAGGCGCACACCCCGCGCCAAGGCACGGGTAGCTGCTGCTTGGATGACTGGCCCATCGGCTAGGGGGTCAGAATAGGGAATGCCCAGCTCAATTAAATCAGCGCCTCGATCGTCCAACACTCGTAACGCCGCCGCCGTGGTTGCCAAGTCAGGATCACCAGCCGTAATGAAGGGGATGAGGGCACATTGACCCCGATCGCGCAGGCGGTCAAAACAGTGAGAAATTCTGGACATAGGGCATATGCAGACACAAACCTTCAGAGTTTACAACAAATCCACTAGCGTTTTGCTAACAGGGCAAATTGACGGTACCCTAAGGCTGGAACCGTTAGGCAAGGGGCAAGCATGACGACACAGGTATTGGTGACAGGTGGCACAGGCTTTGTGGGTGCTAATCTAGTGCGCTTGCTGTTGACCGAGGGGTATCGGGTGCGTGCCCTTGTGCGCCCCAGCAGTCGCCTAGACAACTTGCAGGGACTAGACGTGGAGATTGTGAAGGCAGACCTAACCGATTCCCAACTGGTGGATGCCTTACGGGGCTGTCGATTTTTGTTTCATGTGGCGGCTCACTATTCCCTTTGGCGGCGCGATCGTCGAGCATTGTTTCAAACCAATGTGCTGGGTACCCGCAACCTGTTGGCAGCCGCTCGCCAAGCCGGGATAGAGCGCACGGTCTACACTAGCTCTGTGTCAGCGATCGGGGTAGGGGCACCCGGTGTAGCTGTGGATGAGCGCCACCAGAGTCCAGTGCATCAGTTGATTGGAGCCTACAAGCAATCAAAGTTTTGGGCAGAACAAGAGGCCAAGGCTGCCGCCCAAGCAGGTCAAGATGTGGTGATTGTCAACCCCGCAACCCCGATCGGCCCTTGGGATGTGAAGCCTACCCCTAGTGGCGACATCATCCTGCGCTTCCTTCGACGGCAAATGCCTGCATATCTGAACACCGGCCTAAACGTTATCCATGTGCAGGATGTGGCTTGGGGACATCTGCTAGCTCTGCATCGGGGCAAATCTGGCGATCGCTACATCCTAGGCCACCAAAACCTGTCCTTAAAGGAACTGTTGGATAGGCTAGCAGACCTGACAGGAATTCCAGCACCCCGGCGCACAATTCCAGCGTGGATTCCCCTCAGTGTAGCTTGGGTAGACGAGTGCTTGCTAGCTCCGCTGGGAAAGGAACCCTCAGTGCCGATCGACGGTGTACGCATGGCCAGCCAATTGATGTATTACAACTCGGCCAAGGCGGTGCGAGAATTAGGATTGCCCCAAACGCCAATTATGACTGCTTTGCAGGATGCCGTTGCCTGGTTTAAAGCTCATGGTTATGTCTAGAGCTTGGCTCTACAGGTCGTCTTCCTCGGCTTGGCGACGACGATCCTCTAGCTCCTGAATAGCCAGCAACAGTTCCTCCTCTTGGGCCTCAAATTCATCTTCAGAAAGTTCCCCCATGTCGTAGGCCAGTTGTAAGGCTAGCAAGCGCTTTTGCAGGTTTTCCTTGTCATCTAGCTCTGCATCAACCCGCTCTTGGATCTTTTCTGCAATCCAGGTGAGGCCATCGATCGGGGCCGTAATAGGGGCCAGTAAAAGGCGAAGAATCATAGACGTGATGCTGCCACAACAGCTATAGCTCTGAGGCTATAGTAGCAAACTTACCTCTAGGTGCAGTGACACTAGTCTAAGTCGCGGCGGCCTTCTAGTGCTCGGGCTAGGGTGACCTCATCGGCATATTCCAAGTCGCCCCCCATGGGTAACCCAAAGGCAATACGAGTAACGCGGGTGAAGGGTTTTAGCAGTTGTCCGATGTATAGGGTTGTGGTTTCACCTTCCACACTGGGAGCAATAGCCAAAATTACCTCTTTAATCTGCTGCTTGCTGACCCGCTGAACGAGGGGGGTAATGTGGAGTTGCTCAGGCCCAATGCCATCCATGGGGGAAATTAGACCACCAAGGACATGATACTTGCCTCGATATTCACGGGTGCGCTCGATCGCAATCACATCCCTAGAATCTGCTACCACGCAAATCGTATCAGCATCCCGGTTAGGTGCGCGGCAAATCTCACAAATTGGCTCAGCCGACAGGTGAAAGCACTCTGAGCACAGCCCTACGTTTAGGCGGGCATCCATCAATGCTGAGGCTAGCTCTCGCACCTCTGCCTCAGGCCGCTTGAGCAAGTACATGGCCAAGCGCTGCGCTGTGCGGGGGCCAATGCCAGGCAAGCGCTGAAGCTGTTCAATCAAACGGGCAAGGGGACGAGTGTAAATGGCAACAATCTCCGCTGATAACTGGATGCATTAGTGCTCAGTAGGGTAAATCTGCCCTGGGATTAAAGGTTTCCACTTGGCGCAGCTTCTCGTAGAGGTCACGCTCGGCAGGTGAGGGGTCTTTGGGGGTCACTAACTGCAACTCTACGATCTGGTCACCCCGTTCACCATCATCTCCAGGATAGCCACGATTGGCAAGTCGCAGGCGTTGTCCATGGCGTACTGCCGGAGGCACGGTCATTTTGACGGGGCCGTCTAGGGTTGGCACCTGAATTTGTCCACCCAGTACGGCTTCGCTGGGGGTGATGGGCACCTGACAGTAAATGTCGATGCCATCTAGCCGATAAAACTCATGGGGAGCAATATCAATCTTCAGGAACAGGTCTCCGCCGTTCACCCCCTGTCCCTTGAGTCGAATGCGCTGACCGGGCACCATAGCTGGCGGCATGGTTACTTCCAGCGATCGCCCATCTTCTAGGCGAATGCGTTCTCGACCACCCAGATAGGCCCGCTCCAGGGGCACTGTCAGCCGAGCTTCAGTATTTCTGGGAACCGAGCGAGGCACTGTGTAAGCTGTTTTGGTAGTGCCGGGACGATAAGCTTCCCGATCGTCAACTACCCGCGAACTGGCGGTTGCTCTTGCCGTTGCCGTGGCTGCACTGCCCCGCTCATACTGCCGTCCCAAAAGTTGGTCTACGAAGGTATTGAAATCAGGGTACTCAGCAAAGTCCATCGAGGCAGAGCCACGGGCCGATCGACCAGTGGGCACCTTGCCATTACTGCTGCCCTTCGTCTGAAAGCCTGGTTGCCGCCAATAGCGACTAAACTGCTCATACTGTGCCCGTTTCTCTGGATCTGATAGCACTTCATAGGCTTCACCGACCATTTTGAAAGTTTCCTCGGCTGCCTTATCACCAGGGTTTAGGTCAGGGTGATACTTACGCGCCAGCCGTCGGTATGCCTGTTTGATATCCACTTCAGAGGCGTTGCGAGCAACCCCTAAGATTTCGTAGTAATTTCGGAAATTCCGCATAGAATCCAACAGGTAGTCGGGCAAGCCATCAAATACGCCTAGCAGCTACTGAGATTAACTCCTGAGCAAGCCAAGTAATAGTACACAAGGCTATAACACAACGCACCAGTCACCTAACCTCAGCAACCGACCCTGGGCAAGGATGGCTTATCATTTACACCTCATTATACGTGGAGAGTTGACCAGCTAAACAGTACGGCTTACCACATCAAAACCAGGATCTTAGCCAATGATCCTAGCCGCTCAATTGAGGGAAGGACTTGTGAAGTCTAGGTGCTTCAAACCTCATACCCAGTCAGTTGTTAGGCAATCGCCACTGGGGCTAGCTCTAGGGGCACGGCGTGGTGCCACTCAGTGCCATCAAGTGCCATTTGCTCGATCGAACTGGCGATCCGCAGGGCTTTGAGTGCCTGTTCACCCCCTACAGAAGGCTGGTTGCCAGCCCGCACACAGGTAACAAAGTGCTCTAACTCTGCGTGCAGTGGCTCAATGTTGCTGGTGTAAACTTTCTCGATCAGTCCATCTTGACGATAGAGCACCTGCCCATGGTCAGTCTGGTAATTGGCACTGATCTGACGATAGATCAAAATCTCATTTCTAAGGAAATCTACTTCAGTTAGGGAATTTTTGCAGTGGGCAGCAATGCGCCGAATTTTGCGGTGGGTGACTTTGCTAGCCGTCAGGGTAGCGACAATGCCATTAGCAAACCCCAAGGTGGCAGTTACGTAGTCTAGGTAGCCAGAGTTGCTGGCTCGGCTGCCACTAGCCGTTAGTTTCACAACGACTGAGCCTGCCATTTCTAGCAACAGGTCAATGTCGTGGATCATCAGGTCGAGTACGACAGACACATCATTGGCCCG
>JANWZG010000015.1 GCA_025054735.1 Cyanobacteriota bacterium
GATCGCACTGCCACAGAGGGCACCGATATAGTATTGTCCCTCAGCACCGATGTTCCAGACCTTGGCACGAAACGCAACCGTCATACCAAGACCAACGAGTAACAGGGGTGTTGCTTTCAGGAGGGTCTCGGTAATTTGACGAAATCCTCCAAACGCCCCTTTGAGGATTACACCATAAGCGACTATAGGATTGGCACCGCTGACTTGAATCAAAATACTTGATAGCACTAGGGCTATTACCACACTCATCAGTGGCGCAAGGGGCCTAAACCGAGACCAAAATGAGTGATCAAGAAAGTTAGTGGCTAGGCTCATACCCCTTAGTGACCACTTAGTAGTTATTGGTTTAATGGTTATCGTCAACGCGATGGTTGCGGAGTTGCTCTACCTCTGGGCAGTCTCCAGCAATCAATAGCTCGGTGTCACTCTTAGGAACCATGGCTAGCTTTTGCATAACAGAACCAATGCTCTCTAAGCGAATCATCTCCTCCCAGGAAGAAATTTCATCATCCTCATCAGTTTCGTAGCGAACCGTCACTAAATCACCTTCAACATCCAAAATCCTGGCTCGCTCTATCCAACGTTGCTGATCCCGCAAGAAAATCCACACTTCTCGACCATCGCAACAAAGTTGATAAATCTTGCGGTGTAGCATATGTAAATTCTCCTAAACCGATCGCTTCAACATTACCAACAAACGTATCTGGCGCACTAGTCACCAGACTGTGCACCTCTATGAACGTAGAATATTCATTAAACCTGTAGACAAGCCTTCGCTCAACTACCCCTCCTTAATCCTTGACAATAGTTGCAGCTTGCTCTAATTCTACCTGAATTGAACCAAATCGCATTCATTACGCTAGAAATTCCATCCCCTGTAGAGCATTGTTAATTAAGCAGCTAGAGTGTTGTCAATTAAGCAGTAAGTTGATGCGACTATTGATTGCCGTTGTATAGCACTACAAATCACGTAAGAACCGCTAAAATTAAACATCTGCCTACAGAATCATTTACTTCTATCGAACCATAGTGTCAAGCTGTAAATTCTAATAAATCCAATCCTGGTTTAGTAAACCCTGACATCACTGCTGTAATTCTAGCTGATCTGATAGCGATGCTACTACACTTAAGCACTTGGTGTGAAGTTGAAACCTATCTAAGCCACTCTCAAGGCATTATTGTGCCGATCGGCTCTACAGAACAGCACGGGCCAACGGGGCTAATTGGCACCGACGCAATTTGTGCCGAGGCGATCGCGAAAGGTGTGGGCGAAGCAACCCAGGCAATGGTGGCACCAACCATCAATGTTGGTATGGCACTGCATCATCTGGCTTTTCCAGGGACTATAAGTTTGCGCCCTTCGACGTTAATCCTCGTGATTCGAGACATGGTGTCAACCTTAGCAATGTCAGGTTTTCGTAAGATTTTCTTTATCAACGGGCATGGTGGCAATATTGCAACCCTCAAGGCTGCATTCGCCGAAGCCTATGACTATGTAACGACAATGAACTTGCCTAATGCCGATCAACTACAATGCCAAATTGGTAATTGGTTCATGATGAGTGGAGTGTATAAGCTAGCACGGGAACTCTATGGCGATCAGGAAGGCTCCCACGCTACCCCTAGTGAAGTTGCTGTCACCCAATATCTCTACCCTGATGCCATTAAGCAGGCACCGTTAGCAGCCGATGTCGGCAAAGGACACGCTATCTATAGTGCAACGGATTTTCGCCGCCGCTATCCAGATGGACGCATGGGGTCAAATCCTGCGTTGGCAACTCCAGAACATGGCCAGCAGTTCTACGATGTTGCGGTCAAAGAATTAAGTTGTGCCTATCTGGAGTTTCTAAATGGCTAGAATTTTACTGGCATTTATAGTTGCAGCTTGGGTCAGTGGCATTGCGATTTTATCAGTTCAAAATGCTACATTAGTGTCGGTTCAATTTTTAACGTTGCGATCAGTGCAAATGCCCGTTGGTATACTACTGGCATTTTGTGTGGCGATTGGGGCGATCGTGATGGCAGTCCTCCAGGTGATTTGGAATTTTCTCACCCGTGAGGAATAACTGAAACGGACGAAGGCACAACATAGGCTAATCAATGACTAATCCTCTTGTCGGCATTATTATGGGCAGCGACTCAGATCTTCCCACCATGCAAGATGCGATTTTGGTTTGCGAAGAGTTTGGGATTGCTTGTGCGGTTGGTATTGTCTCGGCTCATCGTACTCCAGACCAAATGGTGGACTATGCCAAACAAGCCCATCTGCGGGGTTTGCGGGTAATTATTGCAGGTGCAGGTGGTGCTGCGCATTTGCCAGGAATGGTAGCGGCCTTAACACCATTGCCTGTCATTGGGGTGCCTGTGCCTAGTCGCCACTTACATGGGCTAGACTCGTTGTATTCAATTGTGCAGATGCCTACGGGCATTCCAGTAGCAACGGTTGCGATCGGCAATGCTCGTAATGCGGGTCTATTGGCAATTCAAATCTTGGCAACCCATGATCCATCACTACTAGAGCAAGTGATGCAATATCGCCAAAAGCTGAAAGAACAAGTCATTGCCAAGCAAGTGACGTTAGACCGCGTGGGCTATCACGACTATTTGCAGATTATTGGTAACCAGCACTAATTTCCCTTCTCTCTCACTAATTTCCCTTCTCTCTCTAAGTGGGTTATGTGCAGATGGTTTGGTTTGTAGTGGACTTTAAGTCTTGCAATCTCGCCTAGTGTCTCCTCCTCTAGGCGGGGAATTCAGGCTCTAATGCTCAACCACTCACAGTTAGTTACTCAGTAGTTGGCACTAGTAATTCATCCAAGCTATGGATTTGATCGTGGGCTGCAATTTCCTTAGGAGTTGACCGTACAGGAACTGAGTCGTCGTAGCGCTGGAGCCAGATGCCCCGCAAACCAGCAGCGATAGCCCCCTGATAATCGTCGGTATAGCTATCACCAATATGCCATGCTCGGTGAGGAGAACCTGCCTTGTCTAAAGCGATCGCAAAGATTTGGGAGTTTGGCTTGGCAACACCGGCTAGGGTAGAGATTGTAACGGTGGTGAAGTAGTCGGACAGATCTAGCGCTGTTAAGACGGCATAGAGTCGAGAATCAAAATTAGATACAATCCCCAGTTGGATACCTAGCGTGTGCCATGCCTCTAGGGTAGGTCGCACATCAGGATACAGTACCCATGCTTCGGCACTAGCAAACACAGCGTAGAGGTCGGCGAAGAAGGCATCAAAATTGGCAAATTGCTCGAATACACCTGCTTGGGTGAAGGTTTGAGCTGCAATAGTTCGCCACCACTGATATTCTTGCTGGGGGATGTCGGTGATCGCTACCCCAGGAAATGCTGGCAGCGGACTGGCCCGGAAACTCTCACGAAACGATTGATTGAGAACGTGGGCCGGCACATCTACCCCGAACTGGCGAGCAACACGGCTATAGATGGCCCCTACGCTATCTCGCACTCCAAACAAGGTTCCTACCGCATCTAGAAAGATGACATCAGGGCTTGCTAAATGAACCATTATCGTTGTCCCAACGTGTTGTAAGGACTATAGACTCGACCATCCGGCATAATAGCACCTGTCAAGTCTGCACCCATTAAATCCTGATCAGAAACTCGTGCATTTAGCAATGTCGCACCACGCAGATCGGTACCCCATAAACTGACTTGTGTAAGGTTTGCACCCACCAGCTTTGCCCCGCGCATATTAGCCCCCGACAGGTCAGCGTCCCGCAGGTATGTCCCACCTAAATCTGCTGAAGCTAGATAAGCTCCTCGCAACTTTGCGCCCCAGAGTGTTGCTCCCCATAGATTTGCCCCATCCATGTGAGCACCGGTCAAGTTTGCAGCACGCAAATTGGCTGCTGCTAAAATAGCCCCCTTCAAGCTTGCATTGGTCAAATTTGCCTCACTCAAATCACCAGAGAGAATGGCCCCGTCTAGAATAGCACTCCGCAGATTGGCCCATCGTAAATCTGTGTTCATGAGATTAAGGCGACTCATGTCAGCATTCCAAAGGTTGGCTTCTGTGAGGTCGGCGTTGGTAAGGTCTGCTCCATTCAGGATAGCATGGCTCAATATAGCCCGGTTTAAGTTGGCATTGCTGAGGTTGGCATTGCTGAGGTTAGCGCTATGGAGGTTAACACCACGCAAGCAAGCCCCAGATAAATTAGCCTCGGCAAGGTTAATATGGGCTAAATTGCCTCGTCGGATAGTAATGTTTCTCAGGTCTAAGCCTGAAAAGTTCCGTTCACCAGCCGCGTATTGTGCCAACAGTTGATTCAAGGTGGTATCCATTGACGATAATCAGAAAAGTAAACAACGTTTGTGTAGACCTGATAACTGCAACAAGCTGCTACATCTTTACAGGTTTTGGGGGCTTGACCTTTTGCATTTCAGGGGCTTAGGCAGACGCTATAGGTCTTACTGTTGCTGCAGATTGCTAGCGAAACAGTCTGTCGAGCTAGACAGGTATACCTGTTGCTCATAGTTGAAAGGGTTCTTGCCCGATCGCAGTTGAACCTGCCCTGTAGCATTTTTAGCTATAGGACACGGAACTAACCACTGAGTGAAGTAGCTTTAAGTAAGACTTAAGTACGGTTAGGTACTATTTTTAACTAGTGACACGACTAGGTACTATCGGTCATGGTTTCACAGGCGTACATCCTTAGTGTCTATAGATTTGGCGCTATCACACCCTTTAAGGAACGTGTAATCCAGTTCAAACCAACCTTGAGCTGATGATCTAGGGTAGGCAGGCGATTGAGATACGCCAACCGTCGGATTACATAGGCGAGTGGCCCTTCAAGTTTTAGCCCTACGCTAGTTAGCGTTGCCTGATCAATTCCTAGGGTCATCATTTCCCCTAATGGTTGATAACGGAAGGGCAGCAGTGGGCGATCGGTTAGCGATGCCCACAGGTTCCAAGCAGTGTAGTCTGCCTGCTGAAAGGCAGCCTGTGCAGTCGCTGGAACTGCCTTACCGTCTTCATCAGTACAATCGGCCAAATCACCCAGGGCAAAAATTTCCGGATGATCGATCGCTTGTAACCGTGATGTAGTGCTGATTTGACCGCGTTGGTTTTTCTTTAGTGGTAGATTAGTAATCATTGGATGAACGCGAGTACCCACAGTCCACAACACCACATCGACTGGAATTGTGTCTCTTTGATCGTTATAGAGCAACGTGATAGTGCAGTCTGTGATTTCATCCACACAAGTGTTGAGATCTAACCACACAGCGCGAGCTTCTAATGCTTTCATCGCTGCATCTCGGTTGAAGTCTGGTGAGCTACGCAGCAATTTATCTCCTTGTTCAATTAGGCGCAGTCGCCCTCGTTTACCTAGGCGATCGGCCAGTTTACACGCCAACTCCACACCACTGTAGCCGCCACCTACAATCGCTACCCGAATCTTTTCTGCATCAGACTGTTCTAGTGATCGCAGGCGTTCTTCTAAGCGATAAGCATCACTGAGGCTACGGAATGTTAAGGCATGGTCTTTGGCTCCAGCAACCATATCCAAAGGTGTTTCTCCCCCTAGGGCCAGTACGAGGCGATCGTAATTAAGGGTAGTGACTAGATCGGTTGCAGTTTGCACTTGCACCTGGCGTTGGTCTATATCGATAGCAGTAACTGTTCCTTGGCAAAACCGTATCCTTGTACCTGCTAGTAACTCCGAGTAGGGAGGCGCAATTTCCCAGGTTTGCAATTCCCCGGTCATCAACTCATACAGCAGGGGTAAAAACACAAACCGATCATTCTGATCGACTAGCACAATCTCTGGGCGTTCAGACTTAAGCCAGTACAATTCGCTCAAACGCAGGGCAGTATACAAGCCACCAAAGCCACCACCAAGAATGCAAATACAAGCAGGGTGCTGAAGCATGAATTCGCGATGTCAGGTCAGAACAGTACCCTTTTAGGATAGCAACAAGATTGGAGGATAGGTTTTATTGTGGATAGATTGGTTACCTCAGCTAGATGATAGCTCTGAGACAGAAACCATACGCCATAATAGACGGTGCTGGGTTATGTTAGGGCTAGCGATGATACAACCTCACGATGTAGTTTCAGACTTGAACCCCACGGCGGATGATCGCACTGTAACTGATCAATTGGATGGTCAATTACCGGAGACCACGGTTGAGATGAAATACGGGGAACGCTTAATAGCTGAGGGGAAGTTAATTACATTTCCCAATCCTCGTCCTGGCAGACGGTACGATATTGCAATTACGTTGCCGGAGTTTACTTGCAAGTGCCCGTTCTCGGGCTATCCTGATTTTGCGACCATCTATATCACCTATGTGCCTAATCAGACAGTAGTTGAGTTAAAGGCACTGAAGCTGTACATCAATAGTTATCGCGATCGCTACATTTCCCATGAGGAGTCAGTTAATCAAATTCTGGATGATTTTGTTGCCGCCTGTCAGCCGTGGGAAGTGGTGGTGAAGGGAGATTTTGCCCCCCGCGGTAATGTCCACACGGTAATTGAGGTGCGCTATCCTCACAACTAGAGCCTAATTTTACACAACTTGATACACGACACTAAGGGTTGCCCAGGCATTGACATTGAGGGCAAGGGTATCGGATGGGGGGCTAAGCGTTGTTTCCAGGCTAAGGCTTGCCGCTTGCAGGTCTTGTAGCAGGGCGCGGGCAACCTCGACCGGGTTCTCAGGGGAGCTAATTCGCTGGCTGCTTCCGATCAGCCGAGTTGATGTTTCTAGGGTTGCTAGGGTTTGGGCAAAGGGACGCACGCTCAAAAATAGATGGAATTCTGCTAATCCTGCGGGTTCTCGCACAATCCACTCAGCCGAACTAGATGGTTGAGGGACTACAAGGGTTTCACTAGGTGAAAGAACAATCGGTTGTAAACTAGGTTTCACCTCTGGGACAGTGCTGCTGGAGCCTGTATAGAGGGCAATGATCGAGCCATTGCTGTCTGTTCCCATGATCATAAGGTAGAGGGTGCGATCGCTAGCATTTTGCACGCGATAGCGAATGCGGCTGCCTACAGGAATAGTAGGTATGCCAACCAGTGTTGCTGATGGTGTTGCGCCAGTGGGTGATAGGGGTGGCAGCCCTAATGTCCGCACAGTAGAGGTTTCGTGATAGACCACTACTTTTTCATCCGGCTGTGCCAATTCTAGGGCGATGCGCACGGGCAATGTGGATGATGCTTCATTGGCAGTTAAGCGCAATAATTTTGCGGCCAATAGCCGTTGCAAGTAGGGGGCAACCCGATGCACAGCTTGCTTGATGGCTTCTCCGCCTTCGCCGACTGTCCCTGGCAGGAGTTCTTGGCCAATTGTTAACAGACCATAGCGGTTAGGAACCGACACCTTGCCAAAGAGGTAATCTGCAGATTGGTCTCCCACAGCTACTTTGACGTAGGGAATCGTGCCTAGGGCACTGGTAGCATCAACGCGCTCGATCCGCTCTAGGTTAGGGTCTAGGGCGATCGTCAGCCCCACATCACGCGGCAACAGCCGCACAGCTTCCTGCACTCGCTGTCCCGGCATTAGCACGGAGGGATTGTCTGGTTGTCCTGCAGATGGAGTTGCTGATGATACTGGCTCTACCAAGCGAACTCTTGCTGTCAGACCGTCACGGCTATAGATCTGGACTCGCTTTGTAGGAATATCAGCAGTAGAGGGGCTAAGGGTAAATAGGGAGTTGATGCCGTAATATTCCAACACGGTAGGTGGTAGGCCTGCTAGCCACAAGCGCCCAGTTTTGCCATCTGGATCCACTTCAGTGATGACTCCATTGCCAGGCATAGAGTCAGGGGGCAGGTGCTTGGCCAATGGCAGCGGGGCTTGACTTTTTTGTCCACCCAAATCGGGATGTTGGGCATCGCCTACAACTTGTTCCACCGTGCCGATCGCTCGACTGAGACTGACTTGCACACTGGTTGCAGGTGTCGCAGACCATAGGTGTTGAGTGAGGGCATAGGTAAACAGGCCAGCGCTGAAGCCACTCCAGCGAGCTTCAAATGCAGGGCTATTGCCAACACGGGGCATTGAACTGTTACTCGTAGCTGTGAGTAAAATGCCAGGAATTTGGCCTGTGGATCGCGCTAGGCTCACCTGGGTTTTGGTCAGGTGGAGTTGTGATCGGAGTTGCTCTTGTAGGGCTAGTTCCGCATAGCAGGGTTGTCCGCTGATGGCATCTAGGCGATCGCGGCGACGCAAAAACGTAGAGACACGAAGCATATCAAAATTATCTCTATCTGAGAGTTTTGCAGCCTCAGACTTGCGGCGCAGGGTATAGCTTGTGTCTAGAATAGTCGTGAGCTGATCCGTAGGCAGCGATCGCAGCAGCAGTAGCAACGTCTCTGCCAGTAAATCACTCAGGCTCTCTACGGGTGCATCCAGCGCATCCACAGGTACTAGGCTGTGTTGCACCGTTGCGCCATCATCACCAGTGAGATTGACTTGACGGCTATAGCCACTGAAGTGGAAAACAACCACATCGCCAGCTTTAGCCTGCGCTGTCAGGTGATTTAGGAATGCATCTGTAATCCCCTGCCATGTTGCCTGTTGATCTGTCAACACAAGCACATCCTGAGGTTGAAACCCGAAGCGGTGCACCAATAGTTCTCGCTGAAGAGCCACATCGGTTAAGCAGCCTTGAAGTGGTTCACACAAACTGCCTTGACAGGGATAGCGATTAATACCGATAAGGAGTGCTAGCTTACGAGATGTTGGGGCTGCTAGCACCTGTTGATAGCGATCGCTCAACTGCCATAGCCCTGTTTCCGTTAGTCCCAGTGCTGCTAATAGCCAACCAGCACGCTGCAAAAATGCTCGCCGCTTCATCCCCAAGTTCCCACTGTCTCTGCTCTCACTGTGCTATGTGCCTGCCAAACCGTTACATGCTTTAACTCCCCACCGCCTTCTATTTTTGCACTCGATTTAACCGTCTGCGCGGGGAATTCCTGGTTTTTGCCCAAGCTGATAGCACTAATTTGTAGTTGATTGCCCATGCCATATCAATGCAATCACGTTGCCCTACAGTTCTATTGTCTATCTCACTGCGCAAGCACTGCAGATTGTCGTATGGTCATAGGCTGCTATAGAGCAGTTTGTCGTCAATCAGCCTTGAGACAAGCTTTGCAGTAGGAATTACCCATCACCAAAATTCTCGTTGGAGGATGGCTGTGCGCGAAGTGGGTGGTCGTGTGGGCACCCGACCAGTTTTGATACAGTGCCACATATGATTGAACAACAACCCCGCGCCGCCTTGGGGATTGCTAGCAAAGTAGCCATGTCCAAGCGGACGATCGTAGACACTGTTAAAGTCTGCACAGTCGATCGCGTAGACGTTATCGGGAGTATTCTCCAGCTTTTCGGGGCCAGTGTGGCCTAACCGTCGCGAGGCAACTGCATTCTTGAGGTTAGCTACCTTACTAGCGCGTAGTGCCAAATCATCGGCTGCATAATACACCACTACATTGCGAGCTGAGTGAGGAATATACTGTCCCTCTTGTCCTGGTTCTAATGCGTGGTTAACGATATCAGCCGCTACCATAAAAATATTGCGAAACAGAAAAGGAATGCCACCTAGCTGATAGTATTGCACTGCCCGTGCTAAGGTGCCGCGCAAGACTCGATTGCCCATAGAGTGAGCCAAGATGTTGATGCGTTTAGTGCAAGGAATTTGTGTAGTACTATTTCGCTCTCGCCAAGCCAAAAATTTCTGAATTAACCGGGCAAAAGCAAATGCGCTAGCATCGGCAGTAATTTGGTCATCAAAGTAGTCTTTCACCATGCCCATGTCATTATCACAGGGCCAAATGATGGGCACTACTAAGACGTAATTAGGAGACTTCTGGTCAAACAACCGCTGTAGTTCCTGCGTCTTGGGAAAAATAGTTGGCTCTGGCAGGTTGGAATAGCCATGCAGGTAAAACAACAGTTCCTGGGTATTGGCATTTTTCAATTCTGTCAATAATGCTTGGGATCCTATTTCTGTGTAGTTATCTTTGCTGTTGCGCCGACAAAAGTAAACAGATTGCTCAGCTTGATTATTGCTAAGGTTAAAGCTGACTGGCCGTGGCAACCTGGGAACCCCATTCTGCATCGGGGTTAGCCCTTCGTTTAAGACGCGATTGGTGATAAACAGCATGGTTTAGTCAAGGTAATTTATCTTGATATATCACGTAGTTGCTTAGAACTAGAATCATGGGCTATTCTTAACCCTATCTTGAGTGAGTACTGCAACGTTTACGAACATCTTTTCCTGTTGATATTCCAAGGTTGTGCGACTCATTTGCACGATCGATGCGCGCTAGGTTGAGGTCATGGTTTTCTAGGGGCGTTTACTACATTGGGTGCAGTCATCATGAATAGAAAGCAAGAGGTTGTTCAGCAAGCTCCACCACACGACGCAGGGTACACCTTGGTGGAGGTGTTGGTCGTTGTGGTTATGATTGGCGTTATGGTAGCGATCGCTGTGCCGGGGTGGGTGGCCTTTCGCAATCGGTTCGCCCTGAGTTCAGCTCAAGTCAAGGTTGCAGCGGTGTTGAAGCGGGCACAAAATGAAGCAAAGTTACTCAAAACTAAGCGTCAAGCTAGCTTTCGAATGCAGGGCAAACTTGTGCAATACACAGTCCATGATGCGTCAGTACCACCAACGTCCCCCTCGCTTCCGTGGTATGACTTGGGTACAGGTGTGAGAATTGATCCCCACAATACCACCATGCATGATCCAGTACCTGACACGATTTGGCGGATGCAGTTTGATTACGATGGCACTGCCAATGGTCAAATCGGGCGACTGACTCTAGTAACTCCAGAAAGGCCAGATCAGAGCCAACAGGAGGCTAGAAACAATAACCGCCCCCGACGCTGTGTGTTCGTTTCTAATTTGTTGGGTGCACTGCGGGAAGATCGGGATCAAGGCTGTGTTGTCCGGTGACAACTAGTGTAGTGCCAGGTGGAATTGTGTCAAGTAATGCGGTTAGGGGTGGTGGCGGCCATACTCCCTAGGATCGCATGTTGGCAGCGGATACGTTTGCTATCGACATCAGCTATATAAGTGCTTGCATCTACACCCTCTCTATTCCAGGGTTTGTCAACATTCCCCAAGGCAGATTTATGTAGAGTTAGTTGTGGCGATCGCAATTTTACCCGAAGGCTGCGATAGGTTTTCTGGCGTTTAGACTGTTCTTGGGAAGTGGTACAACAGTAGTGGTTGCCACGAGCTGCTACACAGGCGCGATTCAGAGCTAGCAGGATGGTTTTTGGGGAGTGGAATGCATGGAAAAAACCAGCGAGCAAGTAGTTGAGCAGTCGGATGCACCGCGTTACCAGCCCGATCGCATCCACCGAGTTGGAGTCATTGGTGGTGGGCAACTAGCCTGGATGATGGGCATGGCTGCACCATCGCTGAGTGTAGAGCTAGTCGTGCAGACCCCCCATCGCGAGGATCCAGCCGTGGTCATGGCTGCTGATGTGATTATAGCTACAATCGCTGATGCTGCGGCTACTGCTCAACTAGCGACCTGCTGCGACGTAATCACGTTCGAGAATGAGTTTGTTGACATCACAGCTCTGTCAGCATTGGCTCACCAAGGTATTTGTTTCCGCCCCTCACTGGATACCCTCGCACCACTCCTCGACAAGTATGACCAACGGTGCTATCTAAGGAATCTTGGACTACCCGTGCCAGCCTTTTTCCCAGTGATAGACCAGCAAGCTAGTGCTCTAGAGTACTTCACGCTTCCGATCGTCCTCAAGGCACGCCGACATGGCTACGATGGCCAGGGAACATGGATTGTACACGACCAAGAAACATGGGATAAGTTGCTCCCGACCCTTGCTACCACCCCCCTGCTTGCAGAAGCTTATGTGCCATTTGAGCGAGAGTTAGCGGTAATCGCTGCACGATCAACCACCGGAGAAATCCTGATCTATCCCCTTGTAGAAACGCAACAGGTCAACCGCATCTGTCAGCGAGCTATTGCCCCAGCGGCTGTGGATGAAACCGTCCGACAGTCAGCAACAGCGATCGCCGATAACCTATTGACCGCCCTGGGAGCTGTGGGCGTATTTGCGATCGAGCTATTCTTAACCGCAGATGGCAAATTGCTAGTCAATGAAGTAGCTCCCCGTGTCCATAACTCTGGACATTTCAGCCTAGATGCCTGCATCACCTCTCAGTTTGCCCAACACCTGCGGGCAGTCTGTGGCCTACCCTTGGGTGACCCAGCCCTCAAGCCAGGATATGCCGGAGCCGTCATGGTAAACCTGTTGGGTTATGAAGCAGTCAACTCTGATTATTTACCGCAACGCCAGCAACTAGCCAATATCCCCTATGCCCATGTCTATTGGTATGGCAAGAGTGAGTCGCGCCCAGGACGCAAGCTAGGTCATGTTACGGTGCTTGTGCCCGATCGCCCTGGAGTCAATCTTCAGCAGGCTACCGCAGAAATTATTACTCAGGTGGAATCAATTTGGTATCGTCAGGCATAGCTGTCGTAGAATAGCGCTGACTTAGTAAACATCAATAATTATGTTCTTTCAAAAGAAAAACAGACACAGTAGCATTCATCGTCTTGCTGGGCAAATTCGGGTCATAGGGAATGTGTGCTTGTGGGGACAGTTGGTGTTGGGTTTGGTACCAGCGATTGTTTGGTTAGTGATCTTGCTTAACCAAAGCCGCACCTTGGGACGATCTGGTATAAGCTGGCTGATGGGGAGCCTGTCGATTCTAGCGCTCATCTTTTCCATTCTGTGGTGGTTTCGCAACCAGCAATTGGCACGCAGATTGCGCAAGCCTAACCATCGCTTGCGTCGGGAAGGCTTGCAACAGTCTCTAGAAGCCGGCCTAGTTGTTAACCTGTTTGGCATGGTCGTGCTAATGATTGCTGGTCTAAGCTATGGCTGGGTGTTAATGGCCAAGGTATTAACAACAACTCCCCAGTTTACGCTGACTACCTCTCGTCCGTCGATCGTCCCCATAGACATCATGGCACTCCTGATTATCATCCACACCGTTGCGGCTGAGTTAGTCGGTGTTTTGGGATATTTGTGGCTTGCGAACCAAGTCGATAACTACGAGGGCGAATTTACACCGTTATTAGAGGAGGCTAGTAGTAATTCGTGAGCATTGTAAGGGGTTGTCTGAATGCTTCCCCAAGGGCAAGACTCTCCATCGGCTGCATTGTCAGAATGTTAGGGAGCCGCAAAGCCTCCTAATCCTGACAGACTAATGTTGCCTGCTTGGCTAACCCGCACAGCCGACTGAGAAAAGACCTGAAAGGCTTGGCGAATCTCTGACTCGCTATTGCCAGGTGTTAGGATCCATTCATCGCGGATGCCCATGTCACGAAAGACCTGCCGGAAGTCTGTTGAGCCGTCATCAATACCCATGCCAGCAATGATGTGGGTTTCAGCTCTGAGCATGTCGCGAACAATCGTGGCTACATCCTTTGCTTGAGCATGTTGAGAATGCATATCAGCCCCATCGGTAATCAGCAGTGTAACCGTTCGCACAGGCACACCATTGTCAGCAAACTCCTGGGCTTTGGCAATCACAGTTCCTAATAGCACGACCGTTTGATCATACAGGGGAGTGCCGCGGTTGGGATCATAGTTGCTAGTGTCCATCCGGACTGCCTGGGTCAGCCCACAGTAGGGAAACAACACGTATCCATTCAGGTAGCGTGTATGAACTAGAATATTGTCCTTTTGCTGGCAGGCGCTGAGGGCATCTAGCACAGAGTTATGACCTCCACGCACAGCCTGAACATTTCCATTGAAGCAGATGGATCCAGAATCATCTGGCATCATGGTGACCAAGATAACATCACTAGCGGTCACGTCATCCACAGTGATGCCCAGCCCTGCTTGAATCTGAGTGCCAATGTCTAGGACGTTAAGGGCTTGCATTGCAGCACTAGATAACAAACCCTCGTCTTGAGCCGACTGAAACAAACGGTTAAGGTTGGGTGTAGTCATTGTCAGTTCTCCGTTAGGTGAGACACTACTAGACCATGACAGTATAACACCCTAAGTGTAAAATTGACACTATTTGTGATCGCTTATTGATGGACTGTTTTGGACGATCGCCCATTGAGCAATTGCACGGCTTAACCCCTCCAGGGTAAATTCCTCAGCCTCCACATCAACTCGACCTAGTACGCTGCGGCATGTTTCTGATGTTTGAGGGCCGATCGACGCAATCGTTATTCCCTCCAAATTGTTGTGGGATCCACCCTGAGCTGTTAACAATTGCCAAAAACAGTGCACTGTCTTAGAGCTGGTAAAGGTGACGATATCAATGGCCTGAGCTTGGATAGCTGCCCATACCTCTGGTGTCATTCGATCAGGGCAACCGGATTGATAGGCCGCTACCTCAGTCACGATCGCTCCCTGAGCTGTTAACTCTTGCACCAAGACCTCGCGACCACCACTCTCCACACGGGGGAAAAGAATGCGCTGCCCTGCGATTGCCTCTCGCTGGCAAAGCTCAGCCACTAACGCATCGGCGACAAAATTAGTCGGAATCAACGCTGGTTGAATGCCAAACTGCTGCAAACAGTGAGCCGTTTTTTTGCCGACAACAGCAACCTTTAACTGGGTAAAATTCTCTAGGTGTTGACCAAGCTGATGGCAGCGTTGCAAAAAATACTCAACACCATTAGCTGATGCCAGAATTAGCCAGTCATACTCAGCTAGATGAGCGATTGCAGTATCTACAGCATCCCAACTAGACGGAGGCACGATCGCCAGTGCAGGCATTTCCAGAACCGTTGCTCCTAGAGCTTGCAAAGACTCACTGAAAGTACTGTTTTGACCTTCTGGCCGAGTTACTAAAACTGTTTTGCCAGCTAACAACAAGTCTTGGGATGACTGAAGCACTGCTGTGCGCTCCTAGTATGATGAAGATTCTGTAAGGTATTGTATTATGTGCGTGAAATCACAATCACTCTATCCGGATTTCTTCTATTCTTAGATGGGGGTTAGTGCAGATATGCATATTCCCTTCACTAGAGGAAAGATAGTTTATGGCAACCTTGCAATCACTGTTACGCTCCACTGCTGTTGTTAGAGCAATTGCGATAGCTATATCATTCACTGCACCGCTAGCAGTGTTTTCCACATCAGGGTTTGCACAATCTCCCAAGCGTGCTCGATCGGTTCTGACCTACGTTCCACCCAACCGAGGCACCCCAACTCGTGGTATTCGCGGGGCTGGTTCACGCGGCTGTTCTATCCCTCCATCTGCAGCTAAGTATAATGCTTCTAAACTCGTCCAGTTGACACTGTTAGTTCCTAGTGATCACGTGGGCCAGACAGTATCTAGCCATCCTAGTTTCTATTGGCACGTATCAGCGGTGCCCTCGGTGCCCATGGAGTTTTCTCTGGTGCAACCCGGCGTGGCTATGCCACTACTAGTCAAGCAAGTCACAGTTACTAAGCCTGGAGTTGTTGAGTTGACGTTGCCACCGAATCATCCAGGGTTAAAGGTTGGTAGCCGCTATCGCTGGTCTGTGGCCTTGGTTTGCAACAGCGATCGGCGATCGAACGATGTATTTGCCCAAAGCTGGATTGAGCGGGTTGCTACTACGCCAGAGGGCGTTACTCAGGCTAGCAATGCTACGCCAGCACAGCAGGCAGAGCTTTATGCCAAGGCAGGGCTTTGGTACGACGCATTAAAGAGTGTGGCTGTTGCTGATACGGCTAACCCGCCTTTGATTGCACTCAATGACGATTTCCAAGCGTTGTTAGAGCAGAGTGGCCTAGCTGATGCTAATGGGCAAGTCAAATAGATGAAGCAGGTTGCACAGTTGTAATTTTGGCTGTCACGCACTATAACAATGATCCTCTACGTGGGATCTGGTTACGGGACTAGGTTAAGATAGGTTGGCCTAGGGACAAGGCGGTTGTAGTTCTACGATCACCGAGTTCCCCATCAGTTTGACCTAGCTAAAGATTGTCATGATCCTTTCCTTGACCGTCCTGCCCTTTGCCCAAGTGCCCCCAACGCCTCCTAGCCCTACACCACAAGAGATTGTTGTTCCTCAAGAGGTGCGTGCCTTACCGGGCAACTTGGATAAGGTGTTGGTTTTCAATAGTAATAGCCCAGAAGTGGTGCAGAAGGAGGGAATTTTGTTATCGACGTTTCCTCCTGATGGTAAGCGTGCTCCTGCGGCTCATCTGAATGTGCCCTTGTCTGGGCGGTTTGATGTGTTTGCTCATCATGTGGCTAAGCCGATCACCCCAGAGGATTTACGGACTCTCTACCTGGGGATAATTCTCCATAATCCTAGTCAAGAGCCTGTAACGGTAAATATATTGCAGGGTGCCAGCTACCTGAGTCAGCCCGATGCCCCGTTTATTGATTTGCCGCCAGTTGTTGATGCTTCTGCTATCCCAGTCTATGCAGGGCCAGGCAGCCGGGTAGCGGGAGAAGTTTTGCGGGGCCTACGTCAAGCTGAGTTTCCTCCCCAGGTGGTTATCCCTCCTGGTGAAAGCCGGATGTTACTGAATTTGCCGATTCCAGTGCGTCCGTTTACACCGCCACTCAACGGTCGATCGACCCTACTGCGGCTGCGGAGCACAGGTACGGTGTATGCAGCTAGCTTGGCAATGTTTGCCAAATCTACGGAAAATGGCGATGAACGAGCGCCTACTCTGGAAGAGTGGCAACAGTTATTGATTGAGGGGGAGTTGTCAGGCCCCCGCGATCGAGCACCTACCCCGCCAGACCAAACAACTGGAAGTATTATCTATGGTCGTGTTGCTGGTGTGGCTCAAGGCTCCAAGTGGGAAACAGTGATTACGGATAATGCGGCTACACCCTACTTGAGTGTTCCTACCGCAGGGCGAGCTATTTCCTACGGGATCAGTACGTTAGTGGCTGGCAGGTTAGGCACTGGGCAAATTCAAACTGCACCCTTACTAGTGCGCTATGCTGACACTGCCTATGCTGCCCACGGTAATTATGGGATTGAATATAACCTGACATTGCCGCTCTATAACGGCACAGGCCAAACGCAACTGATTACTGTCGCGGTGCAAACTGCTATCAAGCAGGACGTGATTAGGGAAGGACTACGCTTCTTTGACCCATTACCCCGCAACGTATTCTTTCGGGGGTTAGTGCGAATTCGCTATACCGATGACCAACGCCTACCTCGGACTAGGTATGTGCATCTAGTGCAGCGGCGTGGACAACGGGGTGAGCCGTTAGCCGTCCTGACGATGCCGCCGGGCGATCGTCGCCTAGTTAACGTTAGTCTGGTCTACCCAGCCGATGCCACCCCCCCTCAAGTCCTAACGATCGCCGCAGATTTACCGACTCCAGACATGCCAACTCCATAAAAGACCCTAATTAATGCAACTACATGCCAGCTAACTAGTTGATTGAGGGCCAGTCTACGGAGGGTTACCCTGCTAGCCTATGCTACTGAGCCTAAGCGTCCCTGAGCCTCTTTAATCAATGCTGGCACAATGCGTTCACTGGCTAGCTTGCCGCCGAATAAATTGCGAGCCACTGGCCCCAACTGCAAGGCAGCGGCACCCCCCATGATGAACAGATTACAGCCAGCCCAGCGCAGATGCTCATCCAGCAAAGGCAGGCCATGTATCACAGGCAAAGGATAGCGATCGCGCACGGCAGATAAAATTGACCAATGCTGCACATCGATCGTAGTCCCCGTTGCCAACCAGATGCGATCAACAGATAGGTGAGCAAGACCACTATGCAAGCCAAAATGATTACAGGTAACTTTCCAGGCATTCCCTGTCCACTCAGCAGATTCGACTTCGCACCGCTCATAAAACAACAGTTTGCCCTCACGCTCTAAGCGCCGCAACTGGGTGAAAATCTCCGGAGTCAACGACCCTCCATTGCGAGCAGTCTGAATCATCTGCCAGCGGTTTTCCCCGTCAGGCTCAGCGTGGAAACCCTTAAGATACTTTGGGCCTAGCCAGCCCGGTTCTGCATCAAATAGTTTTTCATAGAAGCTGCGTCGCGCCATCATCAACACAGTGCCTCCCCGGTTAATTACTCCTAAGGCCAGATGGCCACTTGTTAGCCCACTCCCTACAATCAGCACGCGCTCTCTTAACAGTTGCAGTGGTCGCAAATCAATCTGATGAGAATGAAGTAAGCGCTCTGGGGGATAGGTCGGTGGTAAGGTTTGCACCCATGCAGGAATTTGCGGCGTGCCGCCTGCGATCGCTAATACCACCCGCTTTGCCATGAAAACTCTGCCATCTACTAGTCTCAACTGAAATCGCTGCCGCCCTCGGTCGTCAAGTGGCTCAATCTGCTGCACCTGTGCCGGAATCACCCGCTCTTGCAGTTCCCAGCGACGGATTACATCCCAGCAAAAATCTTGAAATAGCTGCGTTCCTGGCAAGTTGTAGGGTGGAAATAATTCATCGGCGCGGGACTCAGCAAAGCTTTGAAGGGCATAGGGATTCGGATCAGGATGATGCACGGCTGGCGATCGCAAGTGAGGAATTTCATAGGCCGCAAACTGGTGTTGCCATTGATACAGCCAAGTCCCCGCTGGATCCAATACTACAAAGCGATCGCGCATGGATCGTTTCTTTTGTAGCAGGTGAGTCACTAGGGTCAGCGCTTGAGGGCCAGCTCCCACGATAGCAATATCAACACTTTGAGGTAAGACAGATGACTTGAGGTGCGATCGCCTAGGTGTGGAGTCACTCATGAATAGATTGATGGGAACAGAAGCAACGGTTACATCCAAGCATTCAATCTATCATGATAATGATTATCATTACAAAAGTCGATCTGCTCGTGAACTGTCAATTTTGGACTAAGAACTGCTCATTCTAGGCACTGTTCCATTACCTGCTGCACCAAGGCGACATCTACGAGTTGCTCATCGGCAAGGAGTTGCAGAATCGGGGTTTCTGGCTGAAGAGCGGCAATCGCTGCCATTGGTAATCGAGCTACCCGATCGTGGTTGGTAGTCATGGCCAGATAATAGTGATCACGGACAGGGAGAAGGCAGCAGAGACGATCAGTGCGACTGACAAACTGAAAGCCCTGCATTCCCAAACCACCCAGCCGAGTTGGACGAATGGCCTCTACGGGCAGAGACTTAGCATAACCTTGGTTAGAGAGCAGTATTACCTTAGCGGTTAGAGGAGTTGCTACGCAGCCAACCAATTGCTCCTCAGACCGTAATCGCAGAGCAGGTTGGCTTTGGGCAGTG
>JANWZG010000016.1:0-3549 GCA_025054735.1 Cyanobacteriota bacterium
GCGTGATACTAAGGATAACGTGGCTCGCAACTTTGGCATGGCTTCCCCTGGTGGCTACCGCAAAGCTATGCGTGTTATGGATCATGCTGATCGTTTCGGCCTGCCCATCTTGACCTTTATCGATACCCCTGGAGCACTTCCCAGTGCTGAAGCAGAACGCCTAGGGCAGGGTGAAGCTATTGCTTACAACCTACGGGAAATGTTTCGCCTGTCAGTGCCTATTATCTGTACTGTTATTGGGGAAGGTGGCTCTGGTGGTGCACTAGGCATTGGGGTGGGCGATCGACTACTGATGTTCGAGCATTCTGTCTATACCGTTGCTAGCCCCGAAGCCTGCGCCTCTATCCTGTGGAAAGATGCCAGCAAAGCTCCCCAAGCGGCTGAAGCTTTGAAGTTCACAGCGAAGGATCTGAAGGATTTGGGCATTCTAGATCAAATGCTACCAGAACCTCTGGGTGGTGCTCACTCTAATCCTCTGGCTACTGCTACTACCCTGAAGCAAGCCCTATTGGCTAACCTAGCTGACTTAAGCGCCCTATCACCCGATGAACTGCGAGCACAACGCTACAAGAAGTTCCGTAAGATTGGGGTCTTTCTGGAATGAGTGTTAAAACTAGAGGCATAACCCTGTAGCTTTTTACAGGGCTACGTTAGAATTAGGGTTAAAGCGGAATAAGTCCGACCTAGTCATCATTAACCGCAGCACGATATTAGTGACAAATTAGTGACAATAGCAATAAATCCAGTGACAACTTTAGTATTTGTGTGAGCAACAATCATCATGGCAGTTGACGTGTTAGTTGAGAAGAAGAAACTTGCAAAGCCACCCCTGAAGGTTCATCAGCTAGGCGATCGAGTCTTACGCCAGACCGCCAAGCGCGTCAGCAAGGTGGATGATGAACTGCGGACGTTGGTTCGAGAAATGCTGCAAACGATGTACAGTCAAAACGGCATTGGTCTTGCTGCCCCTCAGATTGCCATTCAAAAACAGTTGCTCGTGATAGATTGCCAGCCCGACGAAGCTACAACTCCCCCCTTGGTGATGATTAACCCAGTCATCAATCAAGTCAGCGACGATTTGGCAGTTGACCAAGAAGGGTGTCTAAGCATTCCTGGTGTATTTTTGGATGTACGCCGCCCTGAAATCATTGATGTGTCCTTTAAGGATGAACATGGTCGTCCTCAGCGCATGATGGCCTCAGGTTTGTTAGCGCGGGTAATTCAACACGAAATGGATCATTTGAACGGTGTGTTGTTTGTCGATCGAGTTGAAAACGAACTTGCTCTGAACCAAGAACTGAGCAAGCACGGCTTTTCTCAACAAGCAGTGCGCCCTATCCGCTAACTCCCGCTTGCTGTTACTACATCCTTAGGAGACCCCGTGACCCCGAAAAGTGGTGCATTCTTAGCTGGTTCCTGTGTTGCTGCGATCGCTGCCGTCGGCTGCATCTTTGAGCTGAGTTCAGGCAAACCCGATCTGGGCAGTTTACCAACCTGGATGATTTTTGCTGCCAGCGTGCCCTTGACCATTTTCCTATTCATAGCCGCCGTCCGCGATGCCCGTGCTAATCAGTAGCTGGTTCATAGGGTCGTCGAGTTCTGCGTCGGTGAAGCCCCCTTACTAGTGTTTGGTGGCAGCTAGGGGCGCAATTAGTATTGATTACTAATCTCCATTTGGAGTATGTTCGGGCTTCATTCCAGACTGACACAACTGTCGTCTAGCACTGATCTAAACTAATCCAAACAGTGCTTAGCAACAGTTGATTAGTACTTCAAAAGCTAGCTACATAACCCATTAGTTCGTAGTAGGGGCTTGAGTCCTTACTAGTAGCTAGCTATGGCTGTAGTGTGGGGAAGTGGTATAAGTCGGCTCGGCTATCGCGGTTGCAGCTATAAACATTGGCCTTGAGGGAAATCAACTAAAGACAGGCCCTGTTCTAGGGTGCGGCAATTACCTCTAGGGTGTCTACCAGTCGAGCAGCGTGGCTAGCGATCGCGCTCCAATTTTGGTTCTGTACCCAATGGTGAGGAAACAGTGCCGTAGACAGACCTACCGCAATAGCCCCAGCAGTAATCATCTCTTTCGCATTGTCCAGGGTGATGCCCCCGGTGGGAATGAGGGGAATATGCCCAAGGGGAGCCTGCAAGCTACGTAGGTAGCTAACACCCCCCACAGCAGTAATGGGAAATACTTTGACACTACTAGCCCCTGCCTGCCAAGCTTGGACAATTTCCGTAGGGGAGAGAGCACCGGGAATAATGGGGATATGGTGGGCGATGGCCTGCCTAATTAAGTCTTGGTCAACATGGGGAGTGAAAATGAACTCGGCTCCAGCGGCGATCGCCGCCTCAAGCTGTTCTCGATTCACGATTGTTCCAGCCCCAATGTCGCAATCGGGTAACTCTTGTTGTAATTCAGCAATGAGCCTACTAGGCTGATCACTATTCCAGGCTATTTCAATCAGCCGAATGCCACCCAAAGCCGCCGCTATTGCTAACTGTCGCCCGATCGCCATGTCTGCTGTGCGAATCACTGCGATCGCCCGTCGATGGTGCACAGTTGATAGCCACTGTTGTCTGCTAGGATTTTCCCCCATGGTTCTCCCTCCTATTGACAATCCCTAATCCTTTAGCAGGCTGTAACATTTGTCTTTAGTTAACGATGCTACTCTGATAACGTAGTCTATCTTCAGGTTAATGATGACTATGACAACAATATGGATTAATGAGCAAATTGATCCCTCTGGCATTCTCTACGCTTGTATTGCCAGTTGCAGCGAAGATGATGCTCGTAAGTGTCACGATGAGTTTCTACAAAACTTGACGGATGAGCAACAGCGATCGGGTTGGATTGCCCGCATTCGCACGGTCGAGTCTTGGGATGAGGTGCCGCCCACAGCACTGAAGTTGTGCTAGGAAACCCAGCACGATCGCCTCAGTTGGGTAGGATTGAGAGAGAATGACATTGTAAAAATGACATTGTGAAAACAGTAGGGAACGATCGTGCTGGATTTGAAACTCATCCGAGAAGCAC
The DNA here is from genome assembly GCA_025054735.1 of Cyanobacteriota bacterium. Taxonomy (NCBI): domain Bacteria; kingdom Bacillati; phylum Cyanobacteriota; species Cyanobacteriota bacterium. The sequence continues at coordinate 3,035 of JANWZG010000016.1, forward strand.
CAGAGCTAGTGCAGCAACGCCTAAATACCCGCAATGGCGACTATGACCTTCAACCGTTACTAGCGCTAGACAAACAACAGCGCGAAATGGAACAGCAGCGATCGCAGTTGCAAGCCCGCAGCAATGAAATTGGTAAGCTAGTGGGGCAACGCATTAAAGCTGGCAGCGACCCCAACGGTGAAGACATTCAAGCATTGCGAGAAGAGGGTAACCAACTCAAGCAAACTCTCAGTGACTTGGAACCGGCTGAAAAGCTGATAAAGTCCAAGATTGAAGCTATGCTGCTGACGTTTCCAAATCTGCCGAGCGAGACAACTCCCATTGGTGAGAACGAAACACACAATGTGGAAATACGACGGTGGGGAGATGAGTTTTTGCCAACCAGTCAAGACATTTTGCCCCATTACGAAATTGGGGAAAGGCTGGGGATCATCAATACCGAGCGAGCCACCAAGATTGCTCAGACTCGGTTTGTGGCGCTGTTTGGGGCTGGAGCAGCCTTAGAGCGGGCGTTG
>JANWZG010000016.1:3559-19153 GCA_025054735.1 Cyanobacteriota bacterium
AAATTCAAGCGGGCTATACCGAGGTTTTGCCCCCATTCCTGATCAATAGTGCCTCTCTGACAGCCACAGGGCAACTGCCTAAATTTTCTGAGGAAAGCTTCAAATGCGATCAAGATGACCTATGGCTGACTCCAACAGCGGAAGTACCTGTAACTAATTTGTATCGAGACGAAATTCTGACGGCTGACCAGTTACCTATCTATCATTGCGCCTACACGCCTTGTTTTCGGCGAGAAGCAGGTAGCTACGGGCGAGACACAAGGGGGCTGATTCGTCTGCACCAGTTTAATAAGGTAGAACTGGTCAAGTTCGTGCACCCAGACACTTCTGAAGAGGAGCATCAGCGTCTAGTACGGGATGCTGAAGCTATTCTAGAAGCGTTGAAGTTGCCTTATCGCACGGTTGAACTCTGCACAGGGGACTTAGGCTTCGGTGCTGCCAAATGTTACGACCTAGAGGTCTGGTTACCCTCAGCCGGAACGTATCGAGAAATTTCCAGTTGCTCCAACTTTATGGACTTTCAGGCGCGCCGAGCCAATATTCGCTTCAAGGAGCCAGGGCAAAAGGGCACGCGCTTGGTTCACACCCTGAATGGCTCTGGCTTGGCTGTGGGCCGCACAATGGCAGCTATTTTAGAAAACTACCAGCGACCCGATGGTACAGTCCGCATTCCAGACGTGCTGCAACCTTACCTGGGTCGGGATACCTTGTAAGCCTGAGGGGAGCTTATGATGATTTTAACAAAGCGACTACCTGCTGATATTCACCACAAGGCTGACCATCGGCTATCCCTCACAGCCGACGATCGTACCCGCGCCCGTCATCGGTTCCAAACGGAGGATGGTGAAGATGTGTTCTTAGACCTGCCTAGGGGGACTGTTGTGCAACATGGAGATTTACTGCAAACCCAAGCTGGCGATCGTACAGTTTTGGTGATAGCTAAGCCAGAACCTGTGCTGACAGTAACAGCTCCTACTCATCTAGCATTACTACGGGCAGCCTATCACCTAGGTAACCGTCATGTGCCCTTAGAGGTGACGGCAACCTATTTGCGCCTGTCCCCAGACCCAGTATTGCAGGCAATGCTAGAGCAGATGGGGTTAACAGTCGCGCATGAGGTTCAGCCCTTTCAACCAGAAGTTGGAGCTTACAGTTCATCCCATCACCATTCCCATAACCATACTAGCCATCATCATTCTCATGGCAGTCATCGCGATCGTCATTCTAGTCACACGCTCGAATGAACACTAGACAGTTACTCTAGGGTCATTGCCCTAGGGCTATAACTGCTTATCTGACAAGGAATAGAGAGAATTCACTCAGAGTTTGATGAAAGACTATGCGCGACCGATGGTTGATTATTGTCAACCGTGCTAGGGTGCGCCTCTAATGGGGATAGCTGCCGTTGAGCATTGAGTAGGCCAGTTTGGCTACCACAGAGTAGGAGGCGATCGCCTGCTTGCAGTTCTACTGTACCTTCTGGCAGTTGAATGAACCGTCCTTCTCGTCGAAGGGCTTGAATTTTAACTCCATCCCCATTCTCTTGGGAATCTGTCCAGTTCAACGCCGAGATAGGTTTGCCAATTACTGGACTGTTAGCAGCTATAGTAATCCACTGGCATGAGGCACTGTTAGTAGGGATTGCTACCCGACCACTAGCAAGCTCAGCAAAAGCAGAAAACTCACTAGGTTCGCCAACCACCAGTAGCCGATCGCCCTCTTCGAGGACAGTGGATCCAGTAGGATAGTCTAGCTCGTCGCCGTTCGTGCGCTGAATGGCCACCAAGCTTACGCCTGTTAATTCTCGCATATTGGACTCTGCTAAGGTCATGCCTGTCAATGGAGACTCAACTGGCAAGTTAAACCAGTAGTTAGGCATATCCTGAGTGGCGATGCGTACTTCACGAGAAACTTCTGTGGCGGGTCGATCCGGGCGTAACGCCAAGTAGTGACTGCTACGAATTGCTTGCACTTCGGCTTGTAGGTCAGCCATGGGCACACCCATACCGCTTAGCAAGTGCGTAGACAGTTCTAGGCTAGCTTCAAATTCTGGCTGCACAACTTCTCGTGCTCCTAATTGATAGAGCAACTCAATATCTCGGTTTTGGCTAGCACGCACTACCACATCGAGTTTAGGAGCAAGTTCTAAGGAGCGTTTGAGGCAAAGGCGTGTGCTCATAGAATCTGGCAAGACGATCGCCATGCCCTGGGCAGTATCTACCCCTGCTTTTTCTAGTACGGGTAGGCTAGCCGCGTTGCCATACACATAGGGAATCTTAGCTTGCCGTAGTTTTTGAATGGCTTGCTCTGATTGGTCAATCACCACTACAGGATAGTTATGGGATTGCAGTAGCTGCACGATCGTCTGGCCAACACGACCATAACCGCATACCACCACATGGTTACGGGCTGGCAACTCTGTAGCAGTCTCCAAAGGCAGGCTAGAACTATCCAAATAATGCCGCAACCAAGGCACTGACTCAGCCCAAAGTAGCAATTGGGGGATTAACCGCAACACAAATGGAGTGACCACCAACGTGACTGCCGTCGTCCCCAAAATGAGTAGGTAAACTCGGCGAGACACTAGTCCTAAGGCTTGCCCCTTGCTAGCTAACACAAAGGAAAATTCTCCTATTTGGGCCAGACCTAGACCACTAATAATGGCTGTTTTCCATGAGTAGCGGAACAGAGTAACTAGGGGAGCAATAATGATGAACTTGCCGACTAGGACTAGGGCTACCAAGCCGAGGATAAGTTCGAGGTTATTCCACAGGAACAGAGGATCAATCAACATGCCGATCGCCGCAAAGAATAGGCTGGCACATACATCGCGAATTGGTTCCACGTAGGCAAGGGTCTGGTCAGCGTATTCCACCTCAGAAATCATCAGCCCTGCCACAAAGGCACCCATTTCTACCGATAGTCCCAAGTATTCGGTCAGCAGTGCAATACTGAGACATAATGCCACTACGCCCAACAGAAACAACTCCCGGCTTTCGGTGCGGGCAAGGAAGCGCAACAATGGGGGGACTATCCAGATGCCGACGGCGATCGCCCCAGCCGCAAACAAGCCCGTGCGCACCACTGCCCATCCCAGAGCCGTGCCAATTTGATCAATAGGCTGATCGAGAGCAGGGAGTACAGCTAGCATCAACCCCAGTGCTAAGTCCTGAACGATCAGAATCCCCAGCATCACTTGTCCATGGGAGGTTTCTGTTTCATGCCGCTCCATCAAGCTCTTAAGGACAACGGCAGTAGACGATAGGGAGAGAATAGCACCAAGAAACACACCCTGAGCCGCAGAGGTAACCCAGCCAATCCACAGCGATACTAAGGCAGTGATGGCGATCGTGAGGACAATTTGCAACGTACCGCCACCAAGGGCTATCCGTCGTACTTTTTGCAGTTCTCCTAGGGAAAACTCTACTCCTAGGGCAAACAACAAAAATGCCACACCCAACTGAGCCAATGTTTCTACCTGTACCAGTTCCTTAATTAGCCCTAGCCCAGCAGGCCCAACTACAATGCCCCCCAGTAAGTAGCCCAACAAGACTGGCTGGCGGAAAAGAGCAGCAACCAGTCCACCAATTGCTGCCGCCGTCAGCACCGTTACCAAATCAACAATCAAGCGAAAATCTTCCTGCACAAACACTCCCTAAGGATGTCAAAAAACGTTGCACTTACTTGAATGTAGCGTGTTCAACAGCGTTACAACTGACGTTTTGCCTAGGTTGAGTTGGGATCATGTCCCATTAAATCTCTAGTGTAATTTGGCTGGAGAGGATTAGTATATCAGCTTCTCAGAAATGCCCTATGCCCATCTCAGCAGTCAAGATACTATCGTTGATATGATAGTAAAGATGCTGTTCAACGGTAACTTTTGTGTTTTCAACTCTCATCGCTGACTTCCGCATTATTTTTGAGCGTGATCCGGCTGCCCGCAATTGGTTAGAGGTGTTATTTTGCTATCCGGGCTTGCAAGCACTTGTCATGCATCGAATTGCTCACTGGTTATATCGCTTGGGCTTGCCCTTTGTGCCTCGACTAATTTCCCATGTGGCTCGCTTTATTACGGGAATTGAGATTCACCCTGGGGCGACGATCGGCACTGGAGTATTCATCGACCACGGTATGGGGGTTGTGATTGGTGAAACTGCCGTTGTGGGAGATTATAGCCTGATTTACCAGGGCGTAACCCTAGGCGGTACGGGCAAAGAGAGTGGTAAACGTCACCCTACCCTAGGAGAAAACGTAGTGGTTGGTGCTGGAGCCAAGGTTTTGGGTAATATTCTCATTGGTAATAACGTCCGCATTGGTGCTGGCTCTGTAGTGCTGCGAGATGTACCCTCAGATTGCACAGTGGTTGGTGTTCCAGGTCGGATTGTCTTTCGCTCTGGTGTGCGAGTTGACCCTCTGGAGCACGGACGTTTGCCCGACTCCGAGGCTCAGGCTATCCGTGCCCTTGTGGATCGCATTGAGGCGCTAGAGCAGCAGGTACAAGCGTTACAAGCGCAGCCGCAATCTGTGCCTGTGACTACGATCAACCAACTAGAGCGCCTAATGACAGCACCCTGTTCATTGGTAGCTGACAACACAGTGGGTTCAGCCAGTGATCGCCCCCCCAATAGCTGCCGACTGCGCGATCGTGCCATTGAAGAGTTTCTCGATGGCAGCGGCATCTAACCGATAGAGTAACAACCGTAGGCATAGCCAGTAATGACTGACCGAGTAGATGCTAGTTCCCTAGGCCAACCGGTAACTGCCCAGATGCTAACGACCATGGGAATGGACTGGGAAAGACTTAGGGATCTATCAGGGGGATTAGCAGAGTTTGAGTTAGAGTTGCTGGCAATGTTTGTGGAAGATACCCAGTTGCACGTCGATGCTGCTAAGGCAGCAATTAAAACCCAAAACTTTACACAGCTAGGCCGTGAGGCGCACCAAATCAAAGGTGCTAGTGCCAATGTTGGCGCAATTCCTATGCAGCAAGCGGCTGCCCAGCTAGAGCAACAAGCTAAGCAGCAAGCCCTTGATCGGGTTGATGAACTCCTAGCAACTCTGCAAGCTTGGCTGATGGCTCTTCGCACCTACGTGCAGCAGACCAATACTCCTACCTGACCCTGGCACCACGATAGCGAATTTGTCGCTGGAGAGCATAGCTCTGAGCAAACTGGGGAATGTCACCCTTGTGACCCAACACGATTACTGTATCACCTGGATTGAGTTTCATGTTGTCCGGGGGTGAAGTCACCATGTTGCCATCCGCCTGGCGCACAGCCACCACAATGAAGTTACCCCTACCTCGCACTTCCACATTACTCACGGTTCCCCCTGCCAGACTGGACGTTGGCGTAATTTCCAACTCATCCATCCGCAAGCCAAACTGGGATAGTAGTTCGTTTAAGGTGCTGCCACCATCATTGCGATCGAGAAAATCTAAGGTCGCCGGGTGGGTAATCAAGTGGGACATTCGCATCGCTCCGATCGTCGCAGGCAACACTACATGATCAGCACCCGCCAAACGCAGCTTTTTCTCCGTTGAGGGATATTCTCCCCGCGCCAAAATTTGCAGATTGGCGTTCATTTCCCTAGCCGTAAGGGTAATGAACACATTGTCAGCATCACTAGGTAACACAGTTGCCAACACCCGCGCGCGCCGAATACCCACGGCATCTAGAGCCATCTCATCCGTAGCACTACCTGTATAAACCAAATAGCCTAGTTCTTCAGCTTCAGTCACCCGTTCAGGGTTGTTATCTAAAACCACGAACGGCATTCGGGCTGTCTTCAACTTGCTGCACAGAATTTGCCCCATGCGTCCAAACCCACAGACAATCACATGGTCTTCTAGCAACTCAATTTCACGGATCATCCGTCTTACCTCCAATGCTTGCTTAATTTCGCCCTCAGTCAGCAATTGGACAAAGCCCCCCACCATGTAGACAACAGAGACACTGCCTGCAACAATTACAAAAATCGTAAACACACGTAGGGCTGGTGAGGTAATTGGACGCACTTCACCAAACCCCACGCCAAAGACTGTGATAATGACCATGTAAACCGCATCTAGGAATGACCAGCCTGCAATCACATAGCCCGCTACAGCAACCACTACGGTAATCGTGAAGCAGATAGCACCAGCAATAATGTTTTGAGTTGGCTTAGAGACCTGATGCTTGGGTGAAGCTGCTGGCAGGGGGGCAAGAGCGTCATTATAGGATGCAGCGATAGATTGCTTAGATTTACGGCTCACAGAAAATTACAAAACCTCAGTAAGAGCAAGGAAGGTAACAAACCATAGATTCTTTTTCATACATACTGGATCAACAAACAGATTAGCGGTAGTGTTACTAACAAATCGATACTCTCCTGGCTACGGATGACACCTACACTCCTAGGTCGCTGGCAAACTCGTTGGTTTTTAACGGTGATTGTTGGCCTTCCCATCACTCTTCCCTTTGCCTTAGGACTCCTAGGCACTGGTACTAGCTGGCATTTCATCTATATCTTGGGGTACATGGCCTTGTTCGGCATCGGCTGGGATGTGATGTACCAATACCTGCAATCATTTCGCTGGGATCATGACTGGCCAGGAATTTTGCAACTTTTAGCTGGCATCTGGGAAGGCTTGGTACTGGGGGTCATTGCGATGACGATCGGTCTTCCCGGCCTTCCCCAGCCTTTTATTTTGTCTCACTTTATACTGCACTACAGCTTAGTCTGGTTGGGTATCTACAGTGCCAGCCAGACCCTGATGCGCGTTCTCTTTCCCCATTGGCGCTTTCAAGGAGGACAACTTTGGAAATAATAGCCATCTACTAGCAAACAAGTGCACATAGAAAACACATAGAAAACAGGTGCACACAGAGCAGAACCAGAACCCTCTGCGGTGGCTCGTGATAGCATGGTCAGATATGTAGGGTAATGATAATGCTGGCTCGACAAGATCTCCTGAAGGGCATTGAAAACCGGGACACGATCGTCCGTATTTTGGACTACGTTGATCAGGCAATTAAAACTTGGGAGGTAGTCGTATCGGACTTTTTGTCACCCCTAGAACTGGTGGAGGCGCAGTCTGTGTTTAAGCGATTGACCGATGTGCACCTGCTAGCCTGGGGTGGCTATCCCCAAGCAGAGCGACAGCGGGTAGCAATTGCTCGCTCAGAGCTACTGCTAGACCCATCGCAAGTGATGGTTACTGCTTTGGAAATCAGTGGTAACTTTTTGTTTGATGCAGCCACCCATCGAGACTTCTTAGGAGCCTTACTGGGCACAGGCATCGTGCGGGAGAAAGTAGGCGATATCCTGGTGCAAGGAGAGCGTGGTGCCCAAGCGATCGTAGTACCTGAATTAGTAGAGTTTCTCGCTATGAACTTGACCCAGGTGCGATCGGTTCCTGTAAACGTCCGCCCCATACCCCTAGATGAGCTAAAAATTCGTGAACCGAAAACAAAGGCAATCACAACCGTAGAGGCATCCTTACGGCTAGATGCAGTAGCGTCAGCAGGCTTTGGCATTTCTCGCAGCAAAATGGTAGATTTAATCACCGCTGGTGATGTGCGGGTGAATTGGAAAGACGTTACCGAAGCCAAATATCAGATAAAACCCGGTGATTTGATTGCCATCCGAGGTAAGGGCCGCGTTGAGGTAGGCGAGATTATGCTTACCAAGAAGGAACGCTATCGGATAGAGATGGTTCGCTATGTTTGAAGGCGGTTCATTAGGAGTGAGTGAAGCTGACGGCGACCATGCCATTGGCAACCGTAGGAATCAATACAATTTATCCTTGATGATGCCTCAGAGTCCTGAAGTTGTCCTGGTTTCAACAGTTTGTCTACTCAGACACCCAACTACTGCGCCATGCAGCTTCAGCATTGGCAACCGCTAGTTCTCGTTGTACTTTTTGATAGTCTTGCTCTAAAGCCTTGAGTTGCAGGATAGTTTCCCGCAGTCGGTTGCGCCATGACATCACACTACTGTCTACAAACTCAATTTCCGACAAACGCATCTGCACGGCCATGATTCTAAGCGGAGGAATGACGGTAGTTCCTGATGACTTGGGCTTTTCTGACTTTTGGTTAGAGCTATTGTCCTCAGTGGGCAATTCGATCGCCTCTACAGTCAGACTCAACAAGTTAGGGGGGCCTGCTGCCATTGTTTCAAAGGCTTCCGCTTTGGCAGCAGCTTCTAGCACTGGCTCTGGGAAATATTTAGGCAAGATTCCAGACTCTTGCAAGAGGTGGTTCACCTGCCTAGACAGATGCCGTAACATCTCAGCGATAGCTTGCTCTATCGACTCATGCCAGTGGAGTAAAGCCGTTGGGGGCGATCGTCGTGGTCTAGAGAACCGCAGCGAGTTTTGTAATGACTCTGACGCAGATTGCCCTGCATCAGGCTGTGTCAACCCAGATGAGGGCTGACCTTCATCCGCATTTGGGGATGCTTGGGAAACTCCTCTAGATAGGAATGCCAGCACTTGCGCCAATGGTACCGGATCCATTTTTTTCTGTTCAACCTGTTCTGATGACGGGTTATGTTGACCATCGTCACGGCTTAGCAACTCTGACAACTGAGCCTGCCCTTGCTTGGCTACCTGTTGCAAGGCCTGCTGGAACTGTTGACGCTGGGCTAGGGAGAGCGACAAAAATTGCTCAGGATAACCCTGGGTACAAATCTGGTATGCAGCGCCAATCAACTGCTGCTTAACAGCTTGACCTAGAACAGTCAGGTAATTGCTGTAGGTCTCATGCAAAGTCTGACCAATTGCAGCAAGCCGCTCATTCAACCTAGCTAAATCGTGCTCAATTTGCTCGACGTTTCGCGCCATGACTATCCGACCTATTCACAACTTGGCAACTTAGTCAGGTCATGACCCGACAATCACTACTCAGCAGTGTTTTCTGGAGGTTGCTCAACCCCTTCACCTAAAACAAACCGGACGAAGCGGCGCACTTGAATGTTTTCCCCCAGCTTAGCGATCGTGCTCTTCACCAAGTCATCAACCGTAATATTCTGATCCCGAACATAGGGTTGATCTAACAGGCACATTTCCTTCAAGCGTTTCTCAATTCGGCCCTGGACAATTTTCTCCTTGACGTTAGCGGGTTTGCCTGCTAAATCATCTCGCCCCATTTCGATTTCCTTTTCCTTAGCCACAACATCTTCAGGGATGTCATCTACCTTGACGTACTCAACATTAGGGCAAGCAGCAATTTGCATGGCAACGTTTTTCACCAGTGCCATAAACTCCTCATTGCGGGCTACAAAGTCAGTTTCACAGTTGACTTCTACCAAAACCCCAACCCGACCACCTGTATGGATATAGCTGCCAATCTGACCTTCCATGGCAACTCGTCCACCTACTTTGTCAGCTTTGGCTAGCCCCTTCTTACGTAGCCATTCTTTTGCCTTTGCGACATCGCCACCAGACTCTGCTAGCGCCTTTTTGCAATCCATCATGCCAGCGTTGGTCTCGTCGCGCAGTTGTTTGACCAATTTTGCCGATATTTCAGCCATGTTACCTTTTATTCCTACTTCACCAGGTTGACAAGTTGCTGCAAGCGTCAGCCAATAATATTCGGGCCATTTCCACCAGTTTTGGGAAACAATCCTTGTTCATTCTCTATCATATTAGCCCCGTTGCAACCGTGGTTTCAAAAATGCCGATCGCTGCATTATGAACAATGCTTAACACTACGATGGTGTCGATTCAAGGCAAAATGATTCTTCAGATGCAGAGATCAAGCCTGACATTCTCAATCGTATGGTTTAAGTCCTGCCAAGATGACATCTGAGTCCTCTGAAGTCTGAGTCACTTCAAAGCAACTATCTATACAAAGCCTTTATGAATATTGCTGTTGTTGGTCTGAGCCATAAAACGGCTCCTGTGGAAGTCCGAGAAAAGTTAAGTATCCCTGAACATCAACTAGGGCAAGCGATCGCTCATCTCTGTAGCTATCCCCATGTGATGGAGGTAGCTGTACTAAGCACGTGCAATCGCCTAGAAATTTACTGCGTCGTGACTGAGACAGAGCTAGGCGTGCGCGAAGTTACTCAATTCTTAGCAGAACACAGCAAACTGCCTACCCAAGTTTTACGGCCTCACCTGTTCGTGTTGTTGCATCAAGATGCTGTTATGCACGTCATGCGAGTTGCCTCAGGGCTAGATAGCCTGGTACTGGGCGAGGGACAAATTCTTTCTCAGGTGAAAGAAGCTCACAAGCATGGCCAGAAATGCAATGGGGTTGGTCGGATATTAAACGAACTGTTCAAGTGTGCGATCGCAGCAGGCAAGCGTGTTCGCACTGAAACTGGCATTGGTACGGGCGCAGTTTCTATTAGCTCTGCTGCGGTCGAGCTAGCTCAACAGCAAGTGGCCTCCTTGCCAGCAGAGTCTTTGGAATTTTGCCGTATTGCTATCATCGGTGCCGGTAAAATGTCCCGACTGTTAGTCCAGCATCTCTTAGCCAAGGGAGCGCAATGGATCACGATCCTCAATCGCTCTATAGAACGGGCAAACGATTTAGTGACTCAGTTCAGTGGTGAACATAGCCATGTTTCCCTACGAGCCTTGCCCCTGACGGATATGATGACCGTAGTGGCAGAGTCTGACTTGGTATTTACCAGCACTGCTGCTACGGAACCAATTTTATGTCGAGCCAACCTAGAACCAGTCTTAACTCGCCCCTTAATGCTGGTGGATATTTCCGTTCCCCGCAATGTGGCTGGCGATGTAAAGGATATTGCACAAGTGCGAGCCTTTGATGTAGACGATCTCAAGGCTGTGGTGGCTCAAAATCAGGAAAGTCGCCGCCAGATGGCTATGGCCGCAGAAGCATTGTTGGAAGAGGAGCTTACCCTCTTTGATGCATGGTGGCAGTCCTTAGAAACTGTACCGACGATTAATCGACTGCGTGAGAAGATTGAAACAATTCGCTGCCAAGAGCTAGAAAAGGCTCTATCTCGTCTTGGCCCAGAGTTTGGTGGCAAGAACCAAGCCGTGATTGAAGGTCTCACTAAGGGAATTATCAATAAAATTCTCCATGACCCCATGGTGCAATTGCGGGCACAACGAGATATCGAGGCGCGACGACGGGCGATGCAAGCCTTACAGACGCTGTTTAACCTTGACCTTGACTCTACGGAGCAATACAGCCAATGACGCAGTTTGTGTTGAATCTGTCTGACGGATCAGTGTCCTTTAGTTTCAGTGCCGAGGCGGCTAGGGAATTGCGTGCTGCGATCGCTCAACTCATGGCTAGCTTGAAAACAACGGCTGCTGCTAAAGCTAGTGGTGCCAGCAAGCCTAGCCCCCAGCCAGTGATGGAGTATCGCCACGTGGGTGACGTATTTTTAGAGTTGTTTTGTAACCCCAATATTTGGTCAAGTCCTTTTGCAGCAAAGGTGCTTGTGACTCTGAGGGACGATCGTATCCGCTTGACGACCGAAGTCGAGTTAACCCGACTCACCGACGACCTCAATCAATTTCTCGACCAGTGCGGCTAAGCCACTCGTACTAAGCTACTTCTGTAAAACTGCTAAGCATACAATAAGCATACAAATAAAGTAAAGTAGCGGAGATACCCTGCCAGAGCATCTCCGCCATAGGTGCCGAACTGTTAACGAAAACACCAACCTAGCGATCGCGAGACATCAGAATTAGTTGCACCAGTTGCAACACCGAATACAAGGCAGTAGCCACATAGGTCCACGCCGCTGCTTGCAGCACCTGTTGAGCTGCGTGATTTTCTTGTCCTTGCAAGATCCCTAGTTCATCGATTAGCCGCAAGGCACGGTTGGAAGCATCAAACTCCACAGGCAGCGTTACCAAGTGAAATAAAATCACGCTGGCAAAAAGGGTAATGCCAAGGTTGATGAACAGGCTAGAAATTGCTCCAAGCTGCGTTAACACTAACCCTAGAATAACAAGCATTGGCCCTAGCTGAGAACCAAGGTTAGCCGCGGGCACTAAAGACGCTCGCACATTCATAAAGGTGTAGCCCCGCTTATCTTGGAGGACGTGACCACACTCATGGGCTGCAACAGCCGCTGCCGCTAGGGAATCAGAGTTATAAATTCCTTCTGATAGCCGCACAGCACGAGCACTGGGATCATAGTGATCGGTCAACTCACCAGCTACTGGCTCCACAACCACATCGGTAATACCCATCTTGCCCAGGATGGCTCTGGCAACATCAGCGCCTCTCATACCTAGGCTAGATCGCACTCTAGAGTAACGTTCGTAAGTGCCACGAATCCGGCTCTGCGCCCAAAGCATCAGCAAGATGCCGGGAAGCAAAACGACGTAAGACCAATGGAAGTACATAATAGTTACACACTACGTAATGGTGATCAATGGAGACTAACCTGAACCATACATCTAGATTATAATTTGCGTCCGCAGAGCAGTTGTTTGCGGATAACCGGATTAGAAGCCTCAACTACTTTGGCTATAACCCTACTACGACTTTGTTCAACCAGTCAGTTATTCGTTAGTTAAATTTAACGAATGAGCTATGCACTGCTAGGCGTTCAGGAATTTTCGCAAAAGTGTATTCTTCCTATGACTAGGGGCTAGCTAGTTACCTAGCTTCACCTAGCTAGTTTTGTGGGGGTTTGCTAAGCTCTAAAGAGTGGTTAGCTCTGGTCTAGTCATGAGAACGTTGTTTACATGGTATGGCAATGCGCTGTTGAATCCAAGAACTCGCCTTTGGGTATTGCTAGGCAGTTTGGTCTATCTGCTGAGTCCGATCGATATTTCTCCTGATCTTATTCCTTTTGCAGGGCAGATTGACGATGTAGTGCTGTTGATGATGGTGATATCGGGTTTATCGCAGTTGTTTAGCCAGCGCCAAGGGTTAACTCAACCACTTGAGCGGGACGATGATCGGGAGGCTGAAGATGCCGATCGGGTCACTCAAACTATTAATGTAGATGCAGTGGAAATCAAGTGATTATCAGCTATTGATCTACTGATCTAAAGTTACTCGTTGGTTGGCTATAGAAGTTGGTTGCAGATGTGATGATCAGCAGTACACTAATACAGGTGAACCGTTAACTGGAGCCATGACCCAGTACCTAGTGGATTCAAGCTGCATGAACATCCCTGCTTACCAAGTGCGAGAAAGTCACCGAGCCAAACATGTGAATATTCGAGTGTTGGCCACAGGTGAGCTACAAGTGGTGATTCCTAGAGGGTTCGATCGTGCCCGCATTCCCGATATTTTGCACCGGAAGCAGCATTGGATTACCCGCACCCTAGAGCGTATTCACCAGCAGCGAGCAGATCTGCATGTCACCCAAACTCCGCCCAGTGGCATTACCCTGACGGCTGTGAGCGAAACTTGGCAAGTGAGCTATCTGGCAACAGCAGCTACCGGCATCACAGCGGTGGAAAAGAGTGATCATACCCTCGTGCTTCGGGGCAATGTTGCTCAGCATGGCCTCTGCCGTGAAGTGTTGCGACGGTGGCTGACCCACAAAGGACAGCAAATCTTGGTGCCCTGGCTGCGAGAGGTGAGCCATGCCTGTGAATTGCCCTTTAAGCAGGCAACCGTGCGGGGACAAAAGACCCTCTGGGCCAGTTGTTCTCATAATAAGTCCATCAGCCTTAACTACAAGCTGCTATTTTTGCCGCCCCACTTGGTGCACTATGTGTTTGTCCATGAACTCTGTCATACTGTGCACATGAATCACTCTGCTCAGTTTTGGGCCTTAGTGGGCAGTCTGCTAGGGAACTATCGCGCTGTAGATCGAGAACTACGTCAAGCCATGACCTATGTACCCAACTGGGTCGGCAAAGAGATTGACCGTAATCCGTTAGATCAACAGCTATGCAACTAAACTCGATGTCATCGGTATGGAAGATAGGACGACGGTTTTGCCGACAGATGCAAGTGCTGTTGTCAGTGTATTACGCCTACATGGTGGAATATCGGGCTGAGCTGATGCTGTGGGTGTTGGCCGGGGTGTTGCCGTTCATCCTCATGGGAGTATGGATGCAGGCAGCCGCGGGTGGACAATTTGGGTTATCCCCCTTGGAGTTTGCCCGGTACTTTTTAGCGGCATTTATTGCCCGTCAGTTTACAATCGTCTGGGTGATTTGGGAGTTTGAGCGAGAAGTCGTAGAGGGTCGGCTATCCCCACGTCTGTTGCAACCTGTGGATCCAGTTTGGCATCATGTTACATCCCACATATCTGAGCGGTTTGCCCGTTTGCCCTTCGCAATTGCCCTTGTAATCGTCTTCTTTCTGCTCTATCCCCAAGCTTTCTGGATTCCCAAGCTGAATAGCTGGCTGTGGTTCTGTGTTGCGGCTAGCCTAGCGTTTACCCTGCGGTTTCTGATGCAATATACCTTTGCCATGTTTGCCTTCTGGACAGAGCGGGCTAGTGCCCTTGAACAGTTCTGGTTTTTGCTATACCTGTTTTTGTCAGGGTTAGTTGCTCCTTTAGAGGTTTTCCCCCCGGCTGTGCGTCAACTGGTAGAATGGACTCCCTTTCCCTACATGATTCACTTTCCCGCAGCGCTGCTAGTAGGTCTACCAGTTAATATCGCCAAAAGTGTCCTGGTAATGGTGGGTTGGGGCTTGGTGTTTTTAGTGTGGAATCGTTGGCTGTGGCGCAAAGGCCTACGCCACTATTCGGGCATGGGAGCTTAAATTAACCCTGCATTCTCTGGGGAAGGAGAATTGGGTATAATTTGCCGATTAAAGCAAACTACGATAGGCTATGCAGGATGATTGCGATCGGGTGCTATGACTCATCAGCGACTACGATCTAGCACGAGCAAACAATGTCCACGGTGGGTCTTGGGATCATTGGCGCTCAATGGCCTGTTGATCCTAGCCTTGGTAATCACGTGGCAAGACCGACAAGCTGTAACTCTGCCCCAGCCAAGCAGACTTGCCAATTCGGCGATCGCTGCTAGAACTTTTGTCAACCTTGGCCCCCGCCATAAACTCACCTACGAAGAATGGGTAGACCTGTTGCGACAAGAAGCCCAGGTAGTGGCAGCAACCAAACCTAGCCGCTTGGCCATCCTAGCGGGGGACTCTATTACTCTGTGGTTTCCACCTGACTTGTTGCCTGTAGATCGCATCTGGCTAAACCAAGGTATTTCAGGCGAAACGTCCGCAGGCTTAATGAAACGCCTTGCCCTGTTTGACCAAACCCAGCCAGAAACTATCTTTGTGCTGATTGGCATCAATGACCTTATCCGGGGTATAGCTGAGGCAACAGTACTAGCTAACCAACAGCAGATTGTGCGCTATTTGAAGTCAGCCCACCCCAAGGCTCAGATTGTAGTGCAGTCAATTTTGCCCCATGCGGCGGATGGTGCCATCTGGGAAGGCCGGAAGCAGTTGTTGACACTCTCTAACGATCGCATCCGTCGGTTGAACCGACAATTGATGGCGATGGCCGCTAACGAGGGCGTGTTTTACCTAGATTTGCACCCACTGTTTGTAGACAACGAGGGCAACCTGCGCTCTGACCTCACCACCGATGGTCTCCACCTGAGTCCCCAAGGGTACTGGGTCTGGCGATCGGCAATTCAGGTCTACAGCCAAGTAGCACTGAAACCAGTGCCCCCATAGG
>JANWZG010000017.1 GCA_025054735.1 Cyanobacteriota bacterium
TCGTTATCGGTCTGTTTGCCGGTGTCATCCGTCATGCATGATGAACCTCTTGCTCAGATTCAACGAGCAATGACTAACGACCAATGACCAATAAAACCATACCCTACGCATTAGGATTCTTGACCTACGGTATTGATAAAACTTGGTGGTGTTAACGTTGTTTTCACCGTCTAATCTCTTCACCTACAACTAGGGGAAATGCATGAAAGCATTAAGATTCGCGAAAGAGGATTATCGGTCGTCCAGTTAGAAAAATCCCCAGCTTCTACAACCTACGCTCAGAAACTGGGGATCCCAAGATAGTGCCTACAAAGGCCAGCGCCAGTTCATAATCTCTGGCTTGTCAATACCGTGCTCGTAAGCATAGTGCCGACAGTCAATTTGCAGGTTACGGAACTTTTCTTTGGCATGGGCACCTGCTACCTTAAGTTTGGGTACCCGATCAATTACATCTATCGCCAGACTAAAGCGATCAATTTGGTTGTTGATAGCCAGTTCTAACGGTGTGTTGATGTTGCCCTTTTCCTTATAGCCACGCACGTGCATGTTGACATGGTTGTGGCGACGGTAGGCTAAGCGGTGAATTAGCCAAGGATAGCCGTGGAAGTTAAAGATAACAGGCTTGTCTAGGGTGAATAGGGAATCAAAGTCTCGATCGGATAGGCCGTGGGGATGTTCAGTTTCAGGCTGAAGCTTGAATAAATCCACAACGTTGATAAACCGAATCTTCAGGTCAGGGAATTCTTCCCGCAACATCACAGTTGCTGCTAACGCCTCCAGGGTGGGAATATCCCCTGCCGATGCCATCACTACATCCGGTTCAGTGCCTTGGTCGTTGCTAGCCCAGTCCCAAATGCCGATACCCTTAGTGCAATGTTTAATCGCTGCATCCATATCCATGTATTGCAGGTGCAGTTGCTTGTCAGACACGATTACATTGACGTAGTTGGTGCTCTGCAAACAGTGATCAGCTACTGACAGCAAAGTATTGACATCCGGCGGTAGATAAATTCGCGTAACTGTGGGACTCTTGTTTACCACTATGTCTAGGAAACCAGGATCCTGATGGGTGAAGCCGTTGTGATCCTGTCGCCAGACCGTGGAAGTGATCAGCAGATTGAGGGACGAGATGGACGATCGCCATGGAATCTGGTTGCAGATCTCCAACCACTTGCAATGCTGGTTGATCATGGAATCAATTACATGCACAAATGACTCATAGGTCGAGAAAAAGCCATGCCGTCCTGTCAGGAGATAGCCCTCTAGCCAGCCTTCTAGGGTGTGCTCACTCAAAATTTCCATCACCCGCCCGTCGGTAGAGAGTTCACCTCCGTCAGCATCTTCGGGCAAATAGTCGGCAATCCAGAATTTTTTGCTAACTTCGTAGATGGCTTGGAGCTTATTAGAGGTATTTTCATCGGGGCCAAACACGCGGAAGTTAGTCATGTTGTACTTCATGACATCCCGTAGGAATACACCTAGGGGTTTGGTGTTTTCCACTTCAATTTGTCCTGGCTTGTCCACTTGAACAGCATAATTGCGGAAATCAGGCATTTTTAGAGCTTTCCGCAACAGACCCCCATTGGCATGAGGGTTAGCGCTCATACGGCGAGTACCAGTAGGGGCCAACTCTTTCAGCTCTGGGATCAGTTTGCCATCAGCATCGAACAATTCTTCAGGCTTGTAGCTGCGTAGCCACGCCTCTAACTGAGCAAGATGTTCTGGGTTCGATCGCATCCCCGATAGAGGAACTTGGTGCGCTCGCCAGAAGCCCTCTACCTTATGACCATCCACATCAGCAGGGCCTGTCCAGCCCTTGGGAGTTCGCAACACAATCATGGGATAGCGGGGACGAGTAACAATGCCTGTACTTCTAGCGTGGTGCTGAATTTGCTTGATCTCATTGATGCAATGATCTAACGTGGCTGCCATCGCCTGGTGCATCGTGTCGGGATCAGAGCCTCCTACAAAGTAGGGGGTGTAGCCGTAGCCCCGGAACAGAGCATCTAGCTCCTCATGGCTAATCCGAGACAACACTGTGGGGTTGTTAATTTTGTAGCCATTCAAGTGCAAGATAGGTAAGACCGCACCATCCCGGATGGGGTTCAGAAACTTGTTAGAATGCCAGGCCGTAGCCAAGGGGCCAGTTTCTGCCTCACCATCACCTACCACCACGACGCTAATCAAATCGGGGTTGTCGAAAACAGTGCCGTAAGCATGGGAGACGCTATAGCCCAGTTCACCACCCTCGTGAATGGAACCAGGAGTTTCGGGCGTACAGTGACTACCAATGCCACCCGGAAAGGAAAACTGGCGGAAGAAACGCTTCATTCCTTCCTCGTCTTCGCTCTTGTCAGGATAGATTTCGGAATAGGTGCCTTCGAGGTAAACAGGGGCAAGCACACCAGGAGCACCGTGCCCTGGGCCTGCTAGGTAGATCATGTTGAGATCGTAAGCCTTGATTAGGCGGTTGAGGTGCACATAGACAAAGGCTAAGCCAGGACTCGATCCCCAGTGTCCAAGCAAGCGATTTTTAATGTGGTCTAGGGACAGAGGCTGCCTGAGTAGGGGGTTATCGCGTAGATAAATCATGCCTACCGCCAAGTAGTTGCAGGCGCGCCAGTAAGCGTGAATCTTGCGGAGTTCTTCGGGACTCAGGGGGCTACCTGAAACTGTCGATCGAGCTGGGCCAAAGGCACTAATGCTGTTGATAGTGCTAGGAGCTTCGGTAGCAGGCCTAATAGGAGTTGCAACCATAACTAAGTTCCCTTGAGAGAGTTTTATTTGAAAGCGATCGCTAACGCAGATTGTCGTTAGTCAATGGTTTGTCGCGGTCATCACGATTTGGACTGCCTGTTCGGTTAGACATCTAACAGGGGATACCAAGCACACAATCATAACTATAGTGATGACGGACTTAACTTGGGACATCATCATTTTTGCATGGTGCTAAATTGCACGATTGGTCAGTTTCAGGCTTAGAATCAGCTACAGTTAGGGCGATCGCAGTGGATTCATTGTTTAACATCGTTTAAGAATTGCTTGCTATGCACCATGCTTCCATTCGCACAGCTAACATTCATCGGGCTATTGCTTTTTATGAGCAGCTTGGCTTTGTGGTGCAGGAGCGGTTCACCACAGGATATACTTTAGCCTGTTGGCTAGAGGGCTTGGGTGGACGAATTGAACTGCTTCAGGTTCCCCAACCTCGCCCAGCCCCTGATGCCTTTAGTGATGAGCACTATACTGGTTACTATCACCTATCCTTTGATTTGACTGCGATCGCTAGTGATCTGCCTACATGGTTAGCTCAACTGCAAGAGACATTTGCCCGCGCTGCTGCTGAAAAGCCTGACGGCCTCTCGCTGACCGTGTTGTTGCCTCCGACCCAGCAGATGATTGGCGATCGGGTGTATGAAGTTACCTTCATTGCAGATGCCGATGGATTACCCCTAGAGTTCATTCGGCGACTCACCTAAACTGCTAATGCCGATGACTACCTCTTCCGTTGAGCCATTCCCCAACAACTGGGCCTACCTCAGGGCTGAACTGAACTGGCTAGAGCGATTACTGATAATGGCAATTGCGCGACAACGCCGAGAATGGAGAGAGGTTAATCGAGTTGCCCAATCCCGCGCTGATCGCGTGACTAGCCACTGGTGGAAAGGCATGATTGTGGTAGAGGGTGAGGTTGCCTATGACGATCGTCAACGGCCTGGGCAGCGTCAAGCTGTTACTAGAGGTAACTGGGATCAGCAACTAGAAGCCCGAATTCAAGCTAGCTACCAGCAGGGTGTGCCTCTAGGATTGCCGCTGTTGCGCGATCGCTTGCAACTTACCCCCTTTGAAAAAAAGGTAGTGCTGGCTAGTTTGGCACCGGAAGTAAATCGTCGCTATGCCAGACTTTACAATTACTTACAGAGCTGTGATCCTAGCTATGAGACAAGTCTTCAAGCTCAGAGTAAACGTCCTTGGTTGGCATCCCCTTGCCCTAGGGAAGAGGTGGAAACAACCGAGCTACTGATCGTTGATTTGGCACTGCGGCTACTCTGTCGCAATGATATAGAATGGCAAGCGGCACGATCGGGGCTAGCGGGGAACTCTCGTCTAGTGCAACTTGGGTTGATAGAACTGATTACTGGGGCAGAGGATACGTTACTGACTAGTCGCCTTAAGCCTTCTGTGGCCCTAACCAGCTATCTCCTATCGGCATGTCCTGACCAAGCAGCGCTGGAGCGACTGCTATCTCAAGCACAGTTCCAGTCATGGAACTACCATGGGTTGCAAACTGAGACTATCCAGACTCAGCTCGATGATCTGGTGTTGCCTGCTCGTACTGTTGCCCAACTTCACTACCTGTGTTGCCGTCAGCAGTACCAAGCATCTATAAGTTGTTCGCAGCCAAGCAGTAACGTTGGGCAGGGAACGATCGCTCTGTTCACAGGTGCTCAGGGCACTGGCAAAATGATGGCAGCTCGTGCCCTTGCCCACACCCTCAATCATCCGCTTACGTGGGTAGATTTGTCCCTTGTGCAGCCATCTGACTATTTGGCATTGCTACGGGCCATTCGCGTGCAACAGCCGATCGTGCTGCTGATTCGCCATGCCCAGCACTGGTTAGGGAAATCGTCTCAGTTATCTGAAATCGACCTCAATCAGTTCTTGCATCAACGCCGAGCCATACCCTGCCTTACCCTGTTCACTACGAATCTGTTGCCAGCTATCCCACTCCCTAGGCAACGTCAGATGGATGCTGTGGTTGAGTTTCTGATACCAGATTGGCGATCGCGTCGTCAGCTCTGGCAACGCGCTTGTGCTTCAGCAGTTCCCACTGATCCCAACGTGGATTGGGATCAACTTGCCCGGCAATGGCGGCTCACTGGTGGCCAAATTCAAACGATTGTCCGCAATGCCACGATCGTAGCCCTAGCCGCTAACAGTCCCTTTCTTACCCTGGATCACATTTTGCAGGCTATTTCCACGACCCGCCTGTAAGATAGGCACAATCCTCCACAACCGTAGGCAAGGTTCCTATGTTCAACATACTTAAACCCCGCCATAAAGCTCGGTCAGTACAGATTTTTACCCGTGAAGGCATCCCGAATGTCACTATACTCGGCTTACCCCACTCCTATTGGAACGATACCTATCATTTGCTGTTGACGATGCCCTGGCCGGGATTTCTGGGACTAACAGCCTGTTTTTACTTAGTGACTAACCTAATCTTTGCTGCCCTCTATCTATCCCTACCAGATGGTATTGCCAATGCTGAATCTGGTTCGTTTATAGACATGTTTTCCTTCAGTGTGCAGACGATGGCAACCATTGGCTACGGTGCTATGTATCCTAAAAGTCCGATCGCCCATGCCCTTGTAACCCTAGAGGTATGGATTGGACTACTGGGTATTGCTATGGTCACCAGTTTAATGTTTACCCGGTTTGCCCGTCCCACTGCTCGTATTATGTTTAGTCGCTATGCCGTTATTGTGCCCTACGAGGGGGTTCCTACCTTGATGTTTCGCGCCGCTAACCAACGAGCTAACCAGATTCTAGAAGCGCAGGTCAGTGTTGCCATACTGCGACTGGAAACAACTACCGATGGGCACACTATGCGCCGATTCTATGACTTAAAGCTGGCCCGCTCTCGTAGCCCTGTCTTTGCCCTGACGTGGACTGTGATGCATACTATTGATGAAAGCAGCCCCCTATGGGGCATGAGTGTAGAATCTCTGGTCAATGATAACGACCTGACAATTATAGTGACCATGACTGGCATTGACGAAACCTTGTCTCAGACTATTCATGCTCGTCACGCATACCTCGCCCGTGATATTTTATGGAATCAGCGCTTCGTGGATATGGTGCTACCACTGCCTGGTGGCAGGCGAGCCATCGATTATCATCGCTTTCATGAAGTCGTCCCTTGGTAACAGTGGCGGCTTGAATACTACTCCTATTTCTACTAATGACGCTGCCTTTGCACTTAATCATTTCAGAGATATTGCGCGATCGCATTCTCCAGGGCAAATATCAGCCAGGAGAACAGTTGCCTAGTGAACATCAACTCATGATGGAATTTGACGCAAGTCGCACGACCATTCGTCGATCGCTAACCAACCTAGTGCACCAAGGCTTGGTAACTGCTCACCAAGGCAAAGGCGTATTTGTGGCTGAACGTCAAAAAGTTGTCTATTCCCTCACCAGTCCTCTGATGTTTCTAGAGGATGACATGGCTCGCCAAGGGATCACCCTGTCAGTTCGTAATCTGCTGTTTGAGCTGGTGACAGTGCCTGCTGAAATTCAGAGCATCATGAAGTTACCTGTAGAGTCACCTACGGCTTATTTGCAAAAAAAACTGCTGTTGATGGATGGTGTGGTAGGGGCGATCGACATTACCTATGTGCCACCCGATTTAGGACAAACCTACAGGACTGAATTGACCCAACAGATGACCTTTCCCGTGCTAAAGAACCACGGTGTGGTGATTGAACGTATCGAAGCCATTCTCGAATGTACCCTAGCTAGTTATGAACTCAGCCAACACCTGGATGTGCCCCTAGGGCATCCCCTGATTGTCTATCGCCACACGGCTTACACGACTGGCGATCAACCTGTGGTGCACGGGGAATCTATCTCTCGCGCCGATCGTTTTTGCTACTCTGTCACCCTCACAGCCTAGAGCAACCCTGCACCATTAGGAATCTAGGTCATGGCAAACACTTTGGTTTCTACCCTGATTCTTTGCCTTATACAGAGCTTGATCAGCACTTGCTATCAGCATAGCCGTAGTTTTGTTAGGGGTAGGCACCACACTAGCTACCCCAGCGCTTAAAGTGACAGAGTTAGCCACGGATGACTGCTCATGGGGAATGTTAAGAGATTGCACCGCTTGACGCATAGCTTCTGCCACGTGATATCCCCCCATTGCTGTAGTGTTGGGCAAAATGACCGCAAACTCTTCCCCACCATAGCGAGCAACCAAATCAGATGCCCGGTGCACCGTTGCTTGAATGGTGTAAGCCACTTGGCGCAAACAGTCATCCCCTGCTTGGTGCCCGTAGTGATCGTTGTAGCGCTTGAAGTAGTCAACATCGCAAAGAATCAAACACAGGGGGGCACGATCGCGTTCCATACGCCGCCACTCAAGTTGCAGGCGCTCGTCAAATGAACGTCGATTGGCAACTTGGGTCAAGCCATCTAAGGTTGCTAGCCGTTGTAACTCAGCATTTGCCTGCTGCAACCTAGTTTCGACTTGCTTCAAGTCGGTAATATCGCGGGCTACCCACAACACAGTGTACTCAGTCAGGGGAGACACGTTAGCCAAAAACCAAATGTCACTATTGCCTAGTTTCAGGCTATATTCCACGTTGACAGTGCGTTGTTCACGTAGAGCCTGACGAATATGCGACAGATAAATCTCTGCCTTGTCTGGGGGCAATACGTCATGCACACTTTGGTTCACGAGAGATTCGATCGGCCTTACTAGGGTCTCAGCTCCCGTGGGGGCAATTCCTAGACACCGCCCCTGGTAGTCAAACACAATAATGACATCTGTCATGGCAGCAATTAGCGCCCTCAGCTCCGCTTCTGCCTGTTTTTGCTGCATAACCGTGCCCAACTGAGCCGCCATTGCCGACACCAACGTCACTAGTTGATGATCTTGGGGCTGGTTGTCTGCCATGTAAAACACCAGTACAGCAATTACGCAGGTAGAGTCTGGGCTAGATTGGGAAGTAGCAGTCACGATCGGCACCCCAAACCCACTCTGAAAGCCACAAGCTGCAACCGTATTAGTTACATCGATTTCAGCAGCGAGATTATGAATCCAACAGGGTTGACCCGTTTGCCACACTAGCCCAGCCAGCCCTTCGCCAGGCACCAAGGTTCGATGCTGT
The DNA here is from genome assembly GCA_025054735.1 of Cyanobacteriota bacterium. Taxonomy (NCBI): domain Bacteria; kingdom Bacillati; phylum Cyanobacteriota; species Cyanobacteriota bacterium. Next base: position 7,896 of record JANWZG010000017.1, read on the forward strand.
TGTTGACGACAAAACGCCTCGACTGCTGCTACCAATTGCGGCTCAGTCTGGTGATGGCAGTACCAAATTGAACTCCGGTATAAGCTGCTTTGGTAATTGAGAGTGGGGATCCACGCTTCACCATAACTCCAACCTGTTGCCTCACAAACTCGTTCCAACGCAACTGCCAACGCCGCCTCAAAGTTGGGAGCCTGGTTAATTGCCTGACTAATGTCGAGTAATAGTTGTAACTCAGACAATGCCTGTTGTAGTTGCACTCCCTTTTGCTGCTCACGGGCATTCGCCAACTCTAGCTCTAGCGTGCGATTTCTCACTTCTTGCTCTAATGTGAGGTTGAAACTATGTAGTTTTTCCGTATATTCATCCCGTGCTTTGAGGGCACAAAACACCCGTAGGCCAGTAATCAAGGACGTGATCAATTTTTGAGTTGTCAGTTCCGTTTTTGTGCGATAGTCGTTGATCTCGTAGTCTCGGATTATACTATCTTCAGGTACTTGTCCTGGCTGTCCAGTCCGGAGGATGATCTGAGTGCGCTCGTTGCCTAGAGTGTGACGAATATATTCAACAACCTGTAAACCCGCATCGTCTGTCTCCATGATGACATCTAACAGCACAACCGCAATGTCAGGATTGTCAGCAATAGTTTGTTTTGCTTCTTGGGCATTGTAGGCACTGAGGATTCGCATTGGTTTTTGTTCAAAGGTGACATCGCTAATCACTAAGGCAGTCACCTGATGAATCTCAGGATCATCATCCACAATTAGGATTTTCCATGCATCGTCATTATTGTCTAAGTCGGCAGCATTTGAGTCAGTACCATCCTCTTCGTCGGCAAAAATAACCTCATCGACATCATGAGCAGATGCTTCGATAGCTAATACGCGATCGCTTTCTATGTCGGGTGCTTGTGGATCCATATGACCCATAGCAACAGGAACTCTACTGGCACCTGCCGCCAATGCTGAATCTGTTATGGAGAACTTTCTAGACGGTGAGTTGTGGGTCACGGGTTATCGAGGCTAGAGGCTACAACTATCGGGGCTACGGGCTACGATTCAGTGCACAGGCCGAGCAAAACTGTCCACAACAGATGAACGGCATGGGCGATACACAACCTAGACTAGGGTGTGAAGTTGTGAATGATCGGTTAACCTATGAAGTCTTAGATCGTTTGATACGGTCAATTTCCTCTTGCAAGGAGGCAATTTGACGGCGTAACTCATCTACATCTTGAGATGGGGATGTCGAATCATTAGTTTCACTAGAGGACACATCTACTGAGCCTTCCTCACTAGCATGAGTATAGTTTCCCATCCGAATTTGACGATAGCTGTCAGACGTTGACCACTCCTGTAAGTAGTGTACTCGTTCAACCGTGAATGGATGGGTCAGGAACACACCATCAGAGAAGTTATTGTATAGCAAGAACTTGTATACCTGGTTAAGGGCATCTTGATCTAGCCCTTGATAGCGTTCTGACTGGCGAATAAACTCATCTATGCTAATTTCATGGGCATATTTGCGGCTGCCGCCTGCCATTTTCATCATGCTGTGGAGCACGGGGTTGAGTTCATCCATCACTAACAGTGCAGCTCGATCAGCGGAGAGTTCTGCTTTGCGTAACCACTCAAAAAACGCCAAGATTAAGCCTGTACTCACGAGGGTTGTTAGCCCAAAGGTCATGCCTGCTAAACCAGAGACAACTACGATCGCCCAGCGAGCCATTTGGTTAAGGGTAGTGTGCCCACACTTGATGTGACCAAGTTCGTGGGCAATCACCGATCGCAGCTCCGCTTCAGTTAACAAATCCAGCAAGGCTGTATTGAGCACAATAGACGGATGCTCTTCCCCCAAAGCGTAGGCATTAACAGTTGACGACTGGGAAACAAACAACGTCGGTTCTGGTTGAATGTCTAAGTCTCGAACGCATTCTCGAAACAGGTGATAGAGGTTGGCATACTGACGTGGCCCGACTTGAATACTGTTACCCATGAGGTAGATGGATTGTGGACGTTCGTAAACAAACTCTACAAATTTACGGGCAAGCAAGTTGAAACCAGGGACACTCCGTAAAGCCTGCTCTGCTTGGCTGTCCAACGGGTGCCTGAACGCTTCGCTAGAAATTCCGGTATAGGTAGGCATAGTTAGAAATCTCCATACTCCTTGATGTTAATCAGCAATGCTGTACTATAGTCATGCATTGAGCGGTTATGCTTAATTATCGTCTGTGCTTGCGGTCACGAATGCAAAACACCCTTCAGTCTCCACATCAACGATTCCAGACATGTTCTGAGCATCACCTCCTAGTTGGTCGCCAAGCAGCTACGTGGACTAGGGTAGGGTTTACTTGCCTGCTAACAGTCAACCTGCTGTCAGCTTACAGCATTGCCTCTAGCCTTACTGGATATAGCGCTGCTGCATATGTTGACGCTGATGGTTATACTGGCCAAGTTGCGGTGACCTCATCGTCACTAACCATGGCTCAAGCTAGCAGCATTACACGGCGAACTCTACGGGTGGGTAATCAAGGTGAAGATGTTCGAGAACTCCAAGCAGCGTTGAAACTGCTGGGGTACTTCACGGGTGCGATCGACGGCATCTTTGGCGCTCAAACGGAAGCAGCCGTGCGGCGATTTCAATCTGCGGCTGGCACCGACTCAGATGGCATTGTAGGCGCTGCAACATGGTCAAAGCTGTTCCCAGCGGCCACAATGTTCAGTAGCAGCCCGTCTCCTCCACCACCAGCATCTAATCCAGAGTTTCCGACATTACGGCGGGGGTCACGGGGAGAGGCTGTTGAACGCTTGCAGCAACGGCTACGGGCACGGGGGTTTTTGCAAAGTTTCCCTGATGGGGTGTTTGGCCCTAATACTGAAGCTGCTGTCAAAGCGGCACAACGTCGTTACGGCCTAGAACCTGATGGCATTGTTGGCCCAGCCACATGGGATGCCCTATCTCGGTAAAGACTGCCCAACTAGCCTGCTTTTTAGGCTACCCTAATGGCTTCACTACAACCCTAGTTGCTAATACCAATACGCCCCCACAGTGCCCGCATTGGACACCGGGATGTGCGCTTGGGAGCAGACTCCTGGTTCAAGATGGGCAGTAAGCTAGTTGGCCCCAAGTCACTCAACTGGTAGCCATTGGGATAACTGTGGTAAGGAGGATTGGTTAACGACGCATCCCGATCGCGAGGGGGCAACCAATGCATCAGGAAACTTCTGGCCTTTAACCCACCAGTAACCAACCATTGAGTGGCAATAGATGGTGTCGGCATCCCCAGTGCCTGTTGAGCCGGTTCATCCAACAAGGCATGGAAGCTAGAGCGCAACAATGGATGCAACCATGTAGGGAACCAACTTAACAATAAGTTCCGCGTGACAGTGGCAATCGCCTGGTTAGTGTCTGTATAGCGGAAGTGATGCTGTTCATAATCTCGATTAAATTGCTCGAATGCTTCATAGCTATCGGGAATATCGCGGATGCCCATACGTTTGCCTACCTCTCGCCAAAAGTAGAAGGAGGCAAGCTGCTCTTGCAGACACATCCGCCGCCAACCGAAGCGAGCATTCCACCGAATTGGCTCGTAGATAATTGTGGAGAGAACATACAGAAAGTCATCATTGGCGATTGCAAATCGCCGGTGCATCCGGTTCATGCGTCGAATTACCTCGCGACCGCGATCGCTGTCGTAGCCCCATCGAGCCAGCTCTGCCACGATAATACTGGTATCGTCATAACGTTTCTGCGGATGGTGACGAAACTCGCCAGTCCTGTGCAGTAACCCTGAAATAGAAGGTACACAAAACGTGCGTAACAGAGCAATTTCCATTGCACGGTTCATTTCCCAGGGAAACTCATAACTGGTCATTAAGTGATAAATCTTACAATGATCCTGGATAGGATCAAGCTGTAAAATTTGCTTGAGGTTGGTATAGCGACTCATACACCCTCCGGGATTATCTAGGCTCACTAGACGTATTCAGAGAATGCTGAGAGCCTTCCGGACTAAATTCTCAGTGTATTCTCTGAGATTCTGTCCGCCAATTGGCTATCCGTAAAACGTGAAAGATGGAGGAGAAATAGTCATAAGCCGCTCTGGATAGGCATCTTGGCAATTCTTGGATGCTCAATCGGTTGTCTGCCCAGTTTCCCCCTCGCCTAGGCACGACAATAGTTTTATGGAGAACGTCATGGGTCGGCATCATTGGGTCTAGAGAAGGGGAAGGTAGTAAAGGGGTGCCAGCGCTTGCCATCATGGTGCAGCAAGGTTAGTGCAGTGGCCAGAAATGTTTGCTGAAATGGGCGATCGCGAAACTCTGCCCAGGCTGTAACAAAGTTGGGTTTGGTCAAGTCTCGAAAGGCAACCGTCATATGGGGCACAAATGCCCGTTGTTGTGCTTGAGCATCAACGATTCCTAAGGATGCTTTCATGACATCAGCAACATGGGTCTGGAGAGTCATCAACCATGGCGTAGGGTTCACATGGATGTAGATGACGCGAGGGGGAAAGGACTGGAAACCATCCAGGGTAATCAGGTTAGGAGAGTGATGGCTGGCAACATCCTGCAAACAAGTCTTTACCCTAGCGATCGTCTCCATATTCCACATGAACGGGGGTTGTAGGGTGATGTGGGGTGGCGACAGCTGGGCACCACGGCTATGGTAGCGATCAGCAAATTCTTGTTTGATAGCATCAACAGTTTCCTGGAGAGGTTCCGGGGGGAGCAGCGCTACAAAAAAGCGGGTGTTCATCAGTAGTTGCCTATTAGCAGAAAGTTTACAAAGAGTGCAATGTAAGGGTAGAGTTGCGGTAATCTAGCACTGAACATCTGGATAGAACGCATGAGGATCCTAGTTACGGGTGGTGCTGGCTTTATAGGCTCTCATATTGTTGATCGCCTAATGGATGCAGGCCATGAGGTTATTTGTCTAGACAATTTTTACACAGGCAGTAAGCGCAACATTCTAAAATGGCTTGATCATCCGTACTTTGAAATGATTCGCCATGACATTGTGGAGCCTATTTATCTGGAGGTAGATCAAATCTATCATCTAGCCTGTCCAGCCTCACCTCAACATTACCAATTCAATCCGATTAAGACCATCAAGGTCGGTTTCTTGGGCACCATGAACATGCTAGGGTTAGCGAAACGCACGGGAGCTAGGATTTTAATCGCCTCTACGTCAGAAGTATATGGCGATCCCGAAATTCACCCCCAGCCTGAAGACTACCGAGGTAATGTTAATCCGATCGGCATCCGTGCCTGCTACGACGAGGGTAAACGTATCGGTGAAACCCTAGCTTTTGACTATCATCGCCAACATGGTGTTGCGATTCGAGTAGCCCGTATTTTCAACACCTACGGCAGCCGCATGTTAGAAAACGATGGGCGGGTGATTAGTAATTTCGTATTTCAAGCCCTGCGAGGTAACCCGCTAACGGTCTACGGAGATGGATCTCAAACTCGGAGTTTTTGCTATGTCAGCGACTTGGTAGAGGGGCTGATTCGACTCATGAACAGTGAGCATACTGGCCCTATGAACTTGGGGAATCCTGGAGAGTATACGATTTTACAACTAGCAGAGACGGTACGACAGAAGGTAAACCCAGCACTGGAAATCTTGTTTAAGCCCTTACCCCAAGATGACCCCCGTCGTCGCCAGCCAGATATTACCTTAGCAAAGACTTGCTTAGGTTGGGAACCAGTAGTGCCCCTAAGCGAAGGGTTAGACCTAACGATCGCAGACTTTAGAGCACGCCTGAATGACTACTGAACATTGAGGAATGATGACTATGCGCGTTTGTGTCATTGGTACAGGATATGTTGGATTGGTAACCGGAGCATGCTTAGCCCACGTCGGACACCAGGTGATCTGCGTAGACAACAACGAAGAAAAGGTCAAGCTGATGAAGTCAGGGCAATCTCCCATTTTTGAACCAGGGCTATCGGAAATTATGCAGGCGGCAATTCAAGCCCAGACGATTGAATTTACGACAGACTTGGGGGCTGGAGTTGCCCATGGTGAAATTCTGTTCATTGCTGTAGGAACGCCAGCCTTACCTACAGGTGAGAGCGACACTCGCTATGTGGAAGCAGTGGCAAAAGGTATTGGTGCTCATTTAAATGGTGGCTACAAAGTAATTGTCAACAAATCTACGGTGCCGATCGGATCTGGCGACTGGGTACGACGGATTGTATTAGACGGCATTGCCGAACGACAAAAAAACTCTAATTCATCCACTGATGCTGCCTTTGATGTGGTGAGCAATCCTGAATTTTTACGAGAAGGTTCTGCTGTTTACGATACCTTTAATCCTGACCGCATCGTCTTAGGTGGCAATAGCCTCCGGGCGATCGACCTCATGAAGCAACTCTACGAACCCATCATTCAACGCAAGGTAGCTGAAAATACTAACTTACCCCCAGTACCCGTGGTTGTTACTGATTTAAGCTCGGCTGAAATGGTCAAGTATGCCGCTAATGCATTTTTGGCCACAAAAATCAGCTTCATCAACGAAGTCGCTAACATCTGCGATCGAGTCGGGGCTGACATTACCCAAGTGGCCCTAGGTATTGGTTTAGACTCCCGCATTGGCAGCAAGTTTTTGCAGGCGGGCATTGGTTGGGGTGGCTCCTGTTTTCCTAAGGATGTTGCAGCGTTAATCCACACAGCTAATGACTATGGCTATGATGCTCAACTACTGAAGTCGGTTGTCAGTGTTAACCAGCGTCAGCGCTTGATTACCATCGAAAAACTCCAGCAAGTGTTGAAAATTCTTAAGGGCAAAACCATTGGTCTGCTGGGACTAACCTTCAAACCAGACACCGATGACATGCGTGATGCTCCTTCCCTAGACTTGATTGAGCAACTCAGCCGCCTGGGAGCTAAGGTAAAGGCCTACGACCCGATCGTATCCCAAACAGGGATGCGCCATGGCTTATCCAATGTGTTGGTGGAAACCGACCCAGAACGACTCGCCGATGGTTGTGATGCCCTTGTACTCGTGACGGAGTGGCAACAGTTCCGCACGTTGGACTATGGCAAGATGGCACTGCTAATGGCTTCACCTGTATTGATTGATGGTCGCAACTTCCTTGACCAAGCCAAGTTAGAAGCTGCTGGTTTCCGCTATGTGGGCATTGGTCGTTGTGGATAACTGAACCCCTCAAACAGTAATGTAGACATCCAGGCTGTATTCGCATTAACGTCATCCCTGACTACAATTGATTAGCTACCAGTTCTTGACCAGTCAGGGTTACTATGCTTGTCTCCCCCTCTGCTAGCCTCGTCCATCCCTGCGACGATGTGGCCATCACCTTGGCACCATTATCCCTTAATGAAGTCTATGCCCTAGCCGATGACCCAGCCAATGGCGCGATCGTCGTCATGAGTGGCATGGTGCGCAACCAAACCGATGGCAAACCTGTAGTCGCATTGGAATATCAAGCTTATGAGCCGATGGCGATTGCTGTGTTTCGCCAGATTGCCCAGCACATTCGCCTCACGTGGACAGATGTAAACCGGGTTGTGATTCATCATCGGGTAGGACGCTTACAGGTCGGAGATATCAGCGTGCTAGTAGCAGTAGGTTGTCCCCATCGGGCTGAAGCCTTTGCTGCTTGTCAGTATGCGATCGATACCCTAAAGCACAATGCCCCCATCTGGAAAAAGGAGCATTGGGCTGATGGGTCTAGCAGTTGGGTGAGTATTGGTGCCTGCGAAGACAACTCCCTGCCATGAAGCCAACATTCCAGAGGTGCTTGCTGCTTAGAGTTCTGCTGGAGGAGACTGTAGGCGCATCAACCAAGCAAAACCTGCACTCGTGGCAAACATTAACAGACTGTAGATAGCCGCCGGAATCGCCATGTTTGGATTATTTAACAGTGTGGGGGCACTGGCAATGGCGATCGCTAACGTCCCATTTTGAATGCCCACTTCCACAGTGATAGCCTTGATGCTAGAGTGATCCAGGCGGGCTAAACACCCCAGCCCATAGCCCAGCGCCATGGTGAGCACATTCAGCGTCAACGTTACACCACCTACCTGCAAGAAGAAACTGGCTAGATTGGCTCTTTCCTTTAGCAATAAGCCTGTGATGATCACGGCAAGGAAAAAGAGAGATAGCCACTTTACCCCTGTTTCCACCCTGGCCGCAACCTTGGGGGCATAGTGACGAATCACCATCCCCAGACTCACAGGAATTACCGTAATCACCGCAATTTGCATAATCGTCGCCAGTAGTGGCAGTTGCAGTGTTGCATCAGCCTGCATAAAGACTTGCATTCCCCAATTCACCACTAGGGGAATAGTAAACACTGTAATCAAACTGCTTACGGCTGTTAGCGTAATAGACAATGCTACATTGCCCTGCACCAGGTAGGTGATGAGATTAGAGGTAGGCCCGCCTGGGCTAGCCGCTAGAATGACGACTCCTACTGCTAATTCACGCGAGAGGGGAAAGAGCCTTGCCAAGCCAAACCCTACCAGTGGCAAGATCACCAATTGAGCCAACAATCCGACTAGCACTAGCTTAGGTTCCGTCAATACCCGCTTAAAGTCACTGACGGTTAGCCCTAATCCCATGCCCAACATAATGATGAACAGGGCAAGGGGAAGAAACACCGCTGTAAGAAAGTTAGACTCCATAGAGGTCAGATTTCATAGATGTCACATTTCACAAAGTGCTCTTATCCTACAGGGCGATTGAGTCCATGAATTGGGTCAACATGAGTTCGATACTGCTAAACATGCCAAGAGCAGATAGTCTGTTGCTGTTTACTGGGTCAATTAGACACGCTCAAGGCTTTCTAATAAATTGAACTGAGGCTAACTTACATGTCATCAAATCTAGACGGCCTCAGATAGATCGAAACTGCCTAGATTGACTGATAATGAGAACTCAGTGTTTGCAGTTGAAGTTCTAGCGGAGGGGCTATGGGTCGCGCTAACAAAGTTGTATTGGCATATTCGGGGGGTGTGGATACCTCTGTGTGTATCCCCTACCTGAAGGAAGAATGGGGCGTGAAAGAAGTCATTACGTTAGCAGCAGACCTAGGCCAAGGTGAAGAACTAGGGCCAATTAAGCAAAAAGCACTTGACTCCGGGGCTAGCATTTCATTAGTGGCTGATGCAACGGAGCGATTCATTACTGATTACGCTTTTCCAGCAATTCAAGCCAATGCCCTCTATGAAAACCGTTACCCGCTGTCTACGGCCTTGGCTCGGCCTCTGATTGCAAAGTTGCTGGTAGAAGCAGCCGAGGAGTACGGGGCAGATGCAGTAGCCCATGGTTGTACAGGCAAAGGCAATGATCAGGTGCGGTTTGACGTGTCGATCGCCGCCCTAAATCCTGACTTAAAGGTGCTGGCTCCGGCACGGGAATGGGGCATGAGTCGGGAAGAAACAATCGCCTACGGAGAAAAGTTTGGGATTCCATCACCGGTCAAGAAGTCATCTCCCTATAGCATCGATCGCAACCTGCTGGGACGCAGCATTGAAGCTGGCCCATTGGAAGACCCTTGGACAGAGCCATCGGAAGAAGTGTATTTGATGACCACTGCCATTGCTGACACCCCCAATGAACCAACATACGTGGAAATTGGCTTTGAGCAAGGCATTCCCGTCAGCTTAGATGGTGAAGCCCTAGCGCCAGTTGCTTTAGTCAGTAAGCTTAACAACCTAGCTGGTGCCCATGGTGTAGGACGCATCGATATGATAGAGAATCGGCTAGTGGGCATCAAATCTCGTGAGATTTATGAGGCTCCAGCACTCTTGACCCTAATTCAAGCCCATCGAGATCTAGAGAGTCTGACCTTGACAGCGGATGTGACCCACTACAAGCGAGGTATTGAAGAAACCTATTCACAGATAGTGTATAACGGCTTGTGGTACAGCCCTCTTAAAGCTGCATTGGATGCCTTTATCCAAAAAACGCAGGAACGGGTTAGTGGAACTGTGAGGGTCAAGCTATTCAAAGGGATGGCGACGATCGTCGGGCGGCAGTCTAGCTATTCTCTGTATTCGCCCGATTTGGCAACCTATACATCGGACGATCAGTTTGATCACAAAGCGGCAGAGGGCTTTATCTACATCTGGGGATTGCCTACCAAGGTATGGTCTCAGAAACTTCGGGGTTAAGCCATGTAGCAATGCACATGTTATCTAGAACGTTTGTAGTGAAGACTTAAGTCCTCACTACAAGCTACGACTGCAAGCATGTGCTAACCTTAACCCTGAGCACTATATGGTATGGTGCTCTTATGCTACAGTATGGCTGCTTTCTCTCGTCTTGATGCCAATAGCCTACTGTGCGGATTCAACTCGACTCCTATGCGAATATGCGAACAATGGTTGAATGGGTGATGGGTAAAATACAACGCCTCTTGATAGCAGTAGTACTTTGTGCAGTAGGACTGTTCTGTTGTTGGCAGGCCACAGTTTCAGCCGTAGACTCGCCGCAAACTGTGGTGCAACAGTTTTATCAGTGGTACCTGCAAAATCAAAGTAGGGCACGAGAACGGATTAACCAGCAACGATCAGCCTTTACCCCGCAGTTTTATCAGCAGTTGACGCAAGCGTTTCAGAAACAACCTGGTGATGGTAAATGGTTAGATTTTGACCCCTTTTCCAATACTCAGGTATCAGCCTATAGGTTCGTGGTGAAATCAGTGCGGCTATCTCCTCAGAATAATCGCTCTGCTGAAGTTAATATCGAAGTATATGCGGATCTGCGTCCACCTGGTAGACCTGTGCCCATCAAGGTGCTTGTAGATCGCACTGGCGATCGCTGGCAGATTAGGAACCTAGTCTA
>JANWZG010000018.1:0-1781 GCA_025054735.1 Cyanobacteriota bacterium
CAGAAGGCGGCTGTTTTGCTATGTGGCAATGCACTAGTTCCATCGGGTCAGACGACTGGAAGGGAAGTTGCCCTGTCAGCAGTTCAAATAGCGTCACACCTAAGGAATAGAAATCACTACGATAGTCGATGCCTCGGTTCATCCGCCCAGTCTGTTCCGGTGCCATATAGGCCAAGGTACCTTCTAGCCTGCTAGGACTTTGCAGAGTTTGGGTTTCTTTGGGTAACAGAGAAGCGATGCTAAAGTCAATCAGTTTTACCTGCTTGGATTCGGGGTGAATCAGAATGTTTGCAGGTTTGATATCTTTGTGGATAACGCGATACTGGCTAAGGTCGTGGAGAATATCAGTCAGTTGCAGAGCAATCAACAACACGTCTTGCCAGGGCAGAGGCTGAGACTGGGCATACCAACTGAGAGAAACACCGCCCCAGTCTTCCATCACTAGGGCATAGCTACTCCCCAGGGGTTCTAAACTCAACGGGTGGATAATCCCAGGAATAGACAGATTTTTGCTAATGGCATACTGATTGCGAAACTGTACCAATTCATTAAAGCTGGGATATTCCCATCGGGGCAGTTTAATAACCACAGGTTGCTGTGTAGTCGTTTTTACAGCTCGATAGACTGCTGTACGACTACCTAAATAGATTTGCTCAGTAAGAGTATAGTCAGTTAGGTTGGGAAGTGTCTGGAGGCAGGTAACGGTCGGTTGTGTCATCGCTTAGACTGGGAAACCTAGCTTTATCTATCGGAGACTTAACGTTATCTACTCAATGTTATCTAGACTTAATGTTATCTACTCAACATTACTACAGCTAGGGTTCCCCGAAGCTGGACGATCGCAACAACAGTTTCGTAGATCTAGAGCTGATGTGGAATTTGGATAACAATTGACAGAAGGTAGAAGAGAGAGTGCTGCTGCATGACCAAGCACTGCTAGCCGACTGTAATTCAAGAGAATATAGAGGCAGGCATTCTGGAGTAGATTAGCTAAACTTAGTTGCAAAAAACAGTTGTAATTGGTTGGAGGTTCATACAGAAAGTCCTTATCAACTGTTGTAGTCTTAACTGGTTAAAAGTCATGAACAACATACTTCCGTCAGAGTCGAAAATTGCATTACTAATTGACGCAGATAATGCTCCTGCTGTCAAAATTGATGCGATTTTGTCTGAAATTGCAAAATATGGCGTAGCTAATATTAGAAGAGCTTATGGTAACTGGAAAAATCCCTCGCTCAAACCTTGGGAAGATAGTTTGCACGAGTTTGCAATTCGTCCAGTGCAACAGTTTGACTATACCAAAGGCAAGAATGCAAGTGATGCAGCACTAATTATTGACGCTATGGATTTGTTGTATACACAGAAGCTGGATGCCTTTGCTATCGTATCGAGTGACAGTGACTTTACACCTCTAGTAATGCGAATCCTTACCAATGGGTTAAAAGTGTATGGATTTGGAGAGAAAAAGACACCAATGCCGTTTGTGTATGCTTGTTCAACCTTTCTATATTTAGAGAATCTTGGTCAAGATGTAGATCCTGAAGCATCTAAAGAGTTAGGAAATATCAAGAAAACGACTAAAGAATTGAAGCAAGATACAAAACTAGTTAACCTGCTAAGACTAGCAGTAGATAGTACGCAAGAAGATGATGGTTGGTCTAAGTTGGGGGCAGTCGGCTCACACATTGCCAATCAAGCATCCTTTGATCCCCGCAACTATGGTTATGCCAAACTGAGTACATTATTTGAGGCTGTGGATCTTTTTGATGTTGAACGTCGAA
>JANWZG010000018.1:1791-17996 GCA_025054735.1 Cyanobacteriota bacterium
GTTTATGTTAGGGACAGGCGCAAGTCAAAAAGTTCTGAGAAGAAGTAATGTCAAATCTAGATGTGATTCTGATGTTAGGAGTAGTTAATCTGAAGCGTGAAGACACCGAAAACTGTGATAAAGTTCCCTTATCTCAGGATTGAAGAGTTGAAGTAGTTTTGCATTGTGCTAACAACTCTGGGAAGAGTAAGCTCGATCGCCGTCTATGGGTCTAGTTCAGCCCCGCTCCCGGAGAGGCCTTGTTGGATGATTCTCACTCTGAAGTTGCCACGGTTGCCCTCTACTGAGCGGTTATAATCCTTGATTGGTGAGGCGATCGCCTACCTTTGTCTGTGCCAGCAAATAGAGATAGGGGAATGGAAAGAGATTGAGAGGTGAGAAATCTTTACTGCTTGACTGCGAAGCGACACTGTTCATCTATGTGATGCCAGTCACGAGAGCACAACAGAGGAATGTAACAAAATTTTGATTTTTGTCAGGTATCTTGCCCTTACCCTGCATAATCATAGCTATTGCTAATAGTTCTCATTAAACGCCGAATAAGTGAGAATGGCAATCCCTAGAGAGAACCTAAAGAGAACACTCATCAAACCTGTTATCGCCCACAAGTAAGGGAAGTGTGCACCTAAGAAGAGAGCACAATTGCAAATTGTACGCAAATCGCAGAAATGCTAAAGCACGGAGTCGTAGTATCTGCTCCAGATGTCTGCCCATAGTGCTGAATCATCAGGCCAGAGGTGGTTGTGATGAGGTATCGGCTGGGGGGAATTGGGGTCAGTTTCATGTTGGCTTCATGTCGGCATCGCGTTTGTCGCAGTGGTGAGCTGCAAGGCTTCTGAGCTGTAGGTGTCTCTAGATTTGGTGCATCAGCCCGTGCGCGATAGGTTCGCGATGGGTTTTGTTCGTCACTGAACTCTGTTCAATATTGATAAGGATTTAACGAATGGCCGTTGTTTCAATTTTTTGGCAGCCGGTATTTCGAGCGTTGGGGTGGTCTTCTGAGTCTGTTCAGTCATCGGGAGCACCGCTGTTAGAAGGAAATGCCCGGTTTATCGATGCTTCAGGCAAGTTGTTAGGGGCACATATTGCCCATGCTGGATTGATTCTCCTATGGGCAGGTGCAATGACCTTGTTTGAATTGTCCCGGTTTAATCCGACCCAGCCAATGTACGAGCAGAACTTAATTTTGTTACCTCATTTAGCTGCCTTGGGTTTTGGCATTGGAGCCAATGGACAAATTGTTGATACCTATCCCTATTACCTAATTGGCATGTTGCACCTAATTAGCTCCGCTGTTTTGGGTGCTGGTGGAATTTACCATGCTGTGCTAGGGCCTGCCATTTTAGATGAGAGAGGGTTTGGGTATGACTGGAAAGACGGTAGAAAGATGACCACAATTCTGGGCATTCATTTGGTAATTCTGGGCATTGGGGCATTACTGTTAGTGCTTAAAGCTGTTCGCTTTGGTGGGATATATCATCCTGTCGTGGAACAGGTGCGCATCATCCAGCCGAACCTAGATCCAGCTCGCATTTTTGGATACTTGTTCGGATTCAGTCCTAATGGCTGGACACTCACCGGCATGGCCAGTGTAAGCAACCTTGAGGATGTGATTGGTGGGCATGTATGGGTTGGCATTCTTTGCATTACTGGTGGCATTTTTCACATTGCATCTTCACCACTAGATTGGGCAAAAAGGAGATTAGTCTGGTCAGGGGAAGCCTACCTTTCCTATAGTCTGGCCGCTCTAGCACTGACGGGCTTTAGCGTAGCTTGCTTTGTTTCTGTTAATGACATCGCTTACCCTAGTATCTTCTATGGCGCTGTTGGTAGTTCACCAGTCCGGACTGTACTTGCTAGTGTTCACGCGGCTCTTGGTTTTCTGGCACTGGTGGGTCATCTTTGGCATGCCTATCGGGTTCGATCGTCTATGCAAGGGATTCAGTTAGCAACATTTTTCGACTTCATTGCTAAAGATGTGACCTCAACTTTGCCTGCGAGTTTACAACAGCAGTGAGGGAGTAGGTAGGGAGTGACTGTACTTAAAGAACGAGGAGAGAATTTACGATGGCAATGGCGACTCAAGCGATCGACCAAATTCCTTGGCGGGCAGGTAATGCTCGGTTGGTCAATCTATCAGGAATGCTGTTGGGTGCCCATGTGGCCCATGCTGGACTAATTGTGCTCTGGGCAGGAGCAATTACTCTATTTGAAGTGGCTAGCTTCCAGCCCGACCAACCTATGTATGAACAGGGGCTGATTGTGCTGCCAAACTTAGCAAGGTTGGGGCTTGGTATTGGCGATGGTGGTCAGGTTATTGATACCTATCCCTACTTTGTAGTTGGGGTTTTGCATTTGATTAGCTCTGCTTTTTTGGGAGCAGGTGGAATTTTCCACGCGCTGAAAGGTCCCAAAAAGCTAGAAGACTCATTTTCCTTTTTTGGCTACCGCTGGAACGATGCCAATAAAATGACCACCATTTTGGGTATTCATCTGACACTGTTAGGAGTTGGGGCACTCTTGCTAGTTGCAAAGGCAATGATCTTTGGTGGGCTGTATGACCCCCTGATGCAAAAAGTCCGGATAATTACCAGCCCAACCCTTGATCCCGGCACAATTTTTAGTTACCTGTTGGGTTTCAATGGTAAGTTCTGGTTGGCCAGTGTCGATAAGTTGGAAGACGTGATTGGTGGTCACATCTGGATAGGATTATTGTGCATCATTGGTGGTATCTGGCACATTCGTACAACTCCCTTTGGGTGGGCAAAGCGGCTGTTTGTCTGGTCTGGTGAAGCGTACTTGTCCTACAGCATTGGTGCAGTAAGCCTGATGGCATTTATTGCAACTCTATTTGTTTCTGTTAACTCTTTAGTGTTTCCCACAGAGTTCTATGGCCCAGAGCTTTCATTGGTCTTCGATCGGTTCCCTGTCTTTGCCAGTCCAGATGGTGCTCTAACAGCCAGAGTTTGGCTGGCAAACGCTCACTTTTGGCTGGGTTTCTTCTTCCTACAAGGGCATTTGTTTCATGCGCTACGGGCAGCAGGTTACAGCTTTATAGAAGGTCGCGTGATCGAATCTACTCGTGGGCAGGTGATCTAGTTATGGATACAACAGTGAATCAAATCTCAACGGGCACAGTGGAACTGGATTTTCCTGGCAGTAATCCCGAAACTCGCTATGTCAAAGATGCTATCAATCCCACATCTTGGTGGGCAGGTAACTTCCGGTTTGTTAACCTATCTGGGAAATTGTTAGGTGCTCATATTGCCCATGCTGGGCTGATTGTGTTGTGGGCGGGTGCAATGACGCTATTTGAGTTATCGCGTTTTGACCCGACTGTACCAATGTCACAGCAGGGATTAATTTTATTGCCTCACTTGGCAGCTTTAGGGTTTGGGGTGGGTCAGGGTGGTCAAATTGTAGATACCCAACCCTACTTTGCGATCGCAGTGGTTCACCTAGTCAGCTCAGCGTTTTTGGGAGCTGGTGGAATATACCATGCCGCTCTAGGGCCAGAAACCCTGGATGAGGATGGCTTTGGCTACAAATGGGAAGATGGGAACAAAATGACCACCATTCTAGGTATTCACCTGGTATTGCTGGGTATGGGGGCATTGTTATTCGTAGCAAAAGCTGTTTTCTGGGGTGGGTTATACGATCCGGTAGTTGAAATGGTGCGAGCAATTGACCACCCAACCTTGAATCCATTGACTATCTTCGGTTACTTGGCTGGGATTACGCCAGAAGGGTGGACGCTGCGAGGAATGGCCGCAGTTGATAGTCTGGAGGATGTAGTCGGAGGGCACATCTGGGTGGGTATTCTCTGCATTCTAGGTGGCATCTGGCATATTACTACTGCACCGAAACAATGGGCAAAAGGCTTATTTCTCTGGTCAGGAGAAGCTTACCTGTCCTACAGTCAGGGGGCGCTAGCATATATGGGGTTTCTGGCAGCTTATTTCGTTAGTGTCAATGATACGGTTTACCCCGGCGTGTTTTATGGACCAGTAGGAGTGCTAGTGGTGGATGGCGTAATTACACCTCGTGCTTGGTTGGCTTGGTTTCACATTCTATTTGCTAGCTTGCTGTTGTTAGGTCACTGGTGGCACGCCGGACGATCGCGCATGATTGCAGCCGGGTTCAACTTTAGCACCATGAAGTTCAATCCGAATGCACTCTTTGGCGATACTCAATTCAATAGTGAGCCTTTGTTTACAGGGATAGTGCAACCGTACAACAATGATTGTTGTCAAGGCAACTTAGCTACCCCTATCAACAACAGTGATTTTGTACTCAACTGGGTCAAAGCCTTACCCATTTATCGCCAAGGGCTTTCTCCAATTACTAGGGGATTGGAAATTGGCATGGCCCACGGCTATCTTTTGCTTGGGCCCTTTCTCAAGCTGGGACCATTGCGAGATACAAGTAGTGCCCTGTTGGCAGGCGCTATGTCCGCAGGCGGCCTAGTGCTAATTCTCACTGCTTGCCTTTCTATCTATGGTGCTGCTGTATGCCAGCGGAACAAAAAGCCAGTTGGCAGATTACCCAATAACCTACAAACCGTTCGTGATTGGGGCTTGTTTTCTTCTGGTTTTCTGATTGGCGGCTTAGGTGGCGTTATATTTGCTAGCTTCATTCTGCTAGAAATTCAGCGCTCAGGAATTGTGTAGTGAGCCGTGTTGTCAGGAAAAGTATGACGGGGCAGGAAGTTGCAGGTAAAACATCACCCTGACCAATCTTTTGTTGGATGATCACAGAGGGATGGAGCAATGGAGAATGACTGATTACTAATCTCTCGATGCTTCCGTCTCTCTGCTCCTTCCCATATTGGCTACACCATGTAGACAGAAGATGAGATAAGGACATGCTCAACAGCCTGACTCTAAGAGGCTTCTACAGCTAAAACTGCAAATTCAAAGTTCAAAACATTCTTATTGATTCAAGGAGGTTCTAAACATGTCACTTCCACTTTTAACCTATCCACTTTCTAGTCAAAACCAACGGGTTGAGGGCTATGAAATCTTTGGGGATGAGCAACCTAGAATCTATACAATCGATAATCTTCTTAGGGGAACAGAAGTTGATGAAATCATTTGGGCAGCTTATCGACAGGTCTTTAACGAACAACAAATTCTCCAGCATCATCGTCAAGTTAGTCTAGAGTCTCAACTACGATCACACCAAATTACTGTACAGAGATTCATTCATGGATTGCTTCTGTCCGACTCCTTTCGACGACTAAACTATGAATGCAATAGCAATTATCGCTTTGTAGAGATGTGCATTCAGCGGGTCTTGGGTCGTAACGTCTACGATAACCGGGAAAAGTTAGCATGGTCAACGGTGCTGGCAACAAAGGGAATTCAGGGATTTGTTGAGCAACTGTTAAGCAGTGAAGAGTATCAAACCCATTTTGGTGAGAATACAGTCCCCTATCAGCGGCGACGAATTTTACCGCAGCGATCACAAGGTGAACAACCCTTCGCCCGTGTACCCCGCTATGACCAGTACTATCGCAACCAACTGCAAGCCTTAAGCTGGGGGAAACTGTTTGGAAATGGGGTGAGCGATCGTAGTGCTGATGTTTACCGGAGAGTATTGTTTGCTGTCCCAACCCTTTCTCTTGCCGTACTGGTTGCTACGCTGATTTTTATAGCAGCCCCAAAGTAGACTCGTGTTGGTACCAAACTAGCAAATAAATATTCCATTGACCACCTGACTCCCAACTGTCTTCTTAGCTGCCTTGAAAATTAGGGTGAGTGCTCAGCAGGGTGTATATTACTATTGCTCTCACTCTAAATCCCTCTCTCAACTTGGGAGAAGAAAGAGTGGGGGAAAAGGGCCTGCATAGGTGACATGCTCTCGCTCAGCATTCTGGTTCAGCAGTAAGGTGTAGTTCTAGAAACAGGAGTTGCTATCATCAGTTCAGCTAGATAACTGAGGTAGCCTGACGTTGAAAATTTTTCCTAATCCTTCTCGCCCTTCATGGCTACCTGACTTAGACCATCGGGTGTGGATCCTAGCGATCGGACGCTTACTGTCCCAAATGGGGAGCGGCTTTACGCTGTTCTACGCCTCTATTTTCTTTGTTAATCAGGTGGGCTTATCGGCGACGGCGGTGGGTGTTGGTCTGGGTAGCACAGCCGTGTCTGGCATCGTAGGACGGTTGTTAGCGGGCGTGATGATTGACTCTCCTCGCTGGGGGCGACGATGGACGTTGATATGGGCCTTGTTCGTGCTGGCGATCGCCGCAACTATCCTTGCCATCACTAATAACTTTCCTCTGTTTTTGGCGGGTAACTTGCTAATTGGGCTAGGAACTGGGCTGTATTGGCCTGCTAATGAAACCTCTGTTGCCGACCTCACGACCCCAGAACAGCGCAACGAAGGTTATGCACTGACGCGACTGGCGGATACAGTTGGGTTGGGTGTAGGAGTAATGTTGGGAGGGCTGTTGATTAGCACAACAGGTGCCTTTCGAGCACTATTTGTGATTGATGCTGTCTCGTTTCTGGTGTTTTTAGGGGTGGTCTATGTAGCAATCCCAGAAACTGCCGACTTTAGCCAGCGCCCGCCATCGATGTGGTCAGGATGGGTGATAGGGTTGCGCGATCGCGCCTTACTGCTATTCCTGTTAGTGAACATCCTATTCACCACTTACATTGTGCAAGTGCAGGCAACGTTGCCCCTCTACCTAAGTAATTTTGTGCAGGGATCTGCCTCTGGCAAGGGTTTCACCTCAGACACGATCAGTATCTTGTTTTCATGGCACATTTTCTTAGGGATGGTGTTCCAGTTTCCGATCGTCCGCTGGTTACGCCAATGGACTCGCCCTGGGATCTTGCTCGGTTCAGCCTGTCTGTGGAGCATGGGATTTGTATTGACGTGGGTCACAGGCGTAACCCCTCGATTAGCTTTACTGTCGGCTGTCATCACCCTAGCAGTGCTAGGCATGGCAATTGTTCTTTACACACCAGCCGCCTCTGCCTATGTAGTGGAACTAGCTCCTGATGGACTGCGGGGAGTTTACTTATCCCTGAACTCATTGTGTTGGGCAATAGGATTCTTAATTGGACCGCCATTAGGGGGCTTGGCCATGGATCAACCGAGTCCCTGGGCCGACTACTTTTGGTTAGCTCTTGCTACAACTACCATTCCAGTCATACTAGTACTGCATTGGCTCGATCGCACAACTTAGCCCTAGGCAGCGAAATGTAGCAAGCAGCGGTATAAACTAGACTAACCACCACCAAACACTTCAATATCTCGGAAGACACATACCGGAGAGCCATGGCCTACCCAAATACATTGATTGGGTTCGCCTTTGCCACATACCGGAGAGCCATACATTTGCCATGAAGCGCGATCGCCCACCATAATCAGACTCTGCCAAAACTGTGGAGTGGTTGCTCGATAGTTGGGGTTACGCAGAGTCCTTGTCATTCTGCCGTTTTCAATCAACTTCGCGTATTCACAGCCAAACTGAAACTTATGCCGCCGGTCATCAATTGACCAGGATCGATTGGTTTCCATGTATACGCCCCGCTCAATATTAGCTACCATGGCCTCAGTACTAAGGTTACCAGGCTCCAAGTTGAGATTAGCCATGCGATCAATAGGGGGACGATTCCACGACGAGGCTCGCTGACAGGCAACTCCTGGCAATCCACTCCGCTGTTGGCTCTCTAGCCCGCCTAGCCCTCGCAACAAAATTCCATCTTTGATCAAATATTCTCGTCGCGCGATCGTGCCTGTATCATCAAAGCCGTAGCTAGCAAGCTCTCCTGGCACTGTCGGGTCAAAGGTAATATTCATCAAGGGTGAACCATACACCAGAGAGCCAATATCACTAGCTTTTACAAAACTGCCGCCTGCATAGTTGCGCTCATCTCCAAGGATGCGATCAATCTCCAATGGATGCCCTACACTTTCGTGAATCTGCAACAACATTTGGTCAGGAGCTAGCATCAAGGTTGTGGTTTCCGTAGGACATTCCATAGCCGTCAGCAGTTCTACAGCTTGCTCACCAATTCTCTGCGCCCGTTCCCACAAATCTGCCTGCAAAAAACGCTCTATGCCACCTTGATAGCAGCGTGCTAACCAACCATTATCAGTGCGGCGCTGCACGATCGCGCCATCCTGGGCTGTAGCTCCATAGTCTGTCATCACCTTAAAGAAGTGCTGATAGGTATCAGAGCCATTGCTGCTTACCATCCAAGACTCTACATCTTCGGTAATGGCCATAGCGCTCGTCTGCACAATCTGATCAGATACCTTCATGGTCTGGCAAAGCTTAATCAGTACATCATTGATTTCCCCGACGGTAAGGGCATCCAACGGCTTAAGCACAGGTGACGTATAATGCCCAGTCACCGCTGGACGAGGAACTGCACGGTAGACTGACCATGCCGCGGCTGCGATCGCTTGTTGGTAAGCTTGCTGAGCTGCTATCTGCAAGCCTTCCAGCGTCAACACGTTAGTAGCTGCATAGCCTAGTTGTCCAGCCGCTAAGACCTCGACCATAGCACCTTGGGTCATTGCTTTGCTATTGCCAATCGGATTACCATCCCGCACTGATCGAGTACTAATCACTTCTTTGACAACACGCAGACTTAGCCAATCAGCAGGTAGTGAAATGTTACACAGGGCACTCTGCAATAACTCAGGAATCGAAAACTTGGGGATAGTAACGGACGATCGGGCAATAACAGGTTCAGCTAGCATGGTAGACGATTCAGGATAGAAGATTAACTGAAA
Source organism: Cyanobacteriota bacterium (assembly GCA_025054735.1). Taxonomy (NCBI): domain Bacteria; kingdom Bacillati; phylum Cyanobacteriota; species Cyanobacteriota bacterium. The sequence goes on from JANWZG010000018.1 coordinate 10,549, forward strand.
CTCAGCGTAATTAGATAGTTAACGTGATCAGGATAGGCTCCCTCTCCACTAGTCGGCCTAGTTTCTTGGAACAGATATAACTTAATGTCTACAATAGGCCCCATAGGTCACACTTTTCAAGCCAGGAGCGCAGACTCACTATATTGGTATCAACAGTAACCAGAGTATCATGAATCGATGACTTCCTGACTCAATCGGTTGAAAACGCTCGCCCCTCCCTTAGTCTGTCCGTAGATAGAGCCTTGCAGTCAATCCCATATGCCAAGGAGTTTGGGGCTGGTAAGCATCCGAGCCACTGTTGCCAGCTAACCCATCTTCCCTCAGTTGCCAATAGGGACGTGTCAACAGTAACTTAACACATCATTGAGCTTACTGCTTTACTAGGCAATTAGCCTGTTGCAGGTGAGTAATTGTCTGATTACCGGTGCAAAATAACACAGTGGTCAGCTCCGCCAGCAAAATATTGATGTACTCATCCAGAGCCAGTTCAGACTCTGAGGCGGCTTGGAGAAACGGAAGTGCCATCCCAGCTAAGTTTGCCCCCAGAGCAAGAGCCTTAGCAGCATCAAGTCCATTTCGTAATCCTCCAGAAGCAATCAATGGCAAGGTTTTCTGACGGTCTCGAATCGCTACAATACAATCAGCCGTTGGAATTCCCCATTCTGCAAAGGTTTTGCCTAACTGCCGTTGGCGAGCATCTTGGGCGCGGGCACTTTCAACTTTTGCCCACGATGTTCCTCCAGCACCGGCTACATCGATCGCCGCCACACCAGCTTGTACCAATTTCTCTGCCATTAGTGCCGAAATCCCATTCCCTACTTCTTTGGCAATTACAGGGACAGGTAATTGCTCACACAAACTAGCAATCTTTGCTAGCAACCCATGGAAGTTTGTATCACCACGAGTTTGAATAGACTCCTGTAACGGATTGAGGTGCAATACCAGGGCATCTGCCTGCAACCAGTCCACTACCTTACGACACTGCTCAAGCCCGTAGCTATAGTTCAGTTGCACAGCACCCAAATTAGCAAACAACATGATGTCTGGGGCAACACTGCGCACAGCAAACGTATCTACTACATCTGGGTTTTCTACAGCGACCCGTTGAGATCCTACCCCCATGGCGAGGCCATAGCGTTGTGCCGCGATCGCTAGTCGATGGTTAATAAGCTTGGCCTGTTCTGTGCCACCCGTCATGCAGGAAATCAATAGCGGTGCCTGCAAGGTTCTGTTCAGAAAAGTTATGGACAAGTCAATATCGCTGTAATTGATCTCTGGGAGGCAACAATGCTCAAACCGGTAGCGCTCTAGCCCAGTGGTGATGCTACGACACTGCACATCGTCTTCCAGACAAACCCGCAAGTGATCTGCTTTACGTTGCTGGGTGACCAAACCAGCAAGAGGCTGCTCATTGCTGCCTATTTCAGACACTACCGTGGTACTAAGACTCGTGGGATGTTCAGCCATTTTGCCATCCAATGTTTAACTGTTGGGACGAGTAATCAACTCAACCGCATCCCGATTATCCACCTCCTGAATATAAACCTTAACCTGCTCTTCTCGCGAAGTTGGCAGTCGCTTCCCAACAAAGTCTGGATGAATAGGCAATTCTCGATGTCCACGATCAATTAGCACGGCTAGACGCACAATATCTGGTCTGCCATAGTCGTTCACAGCGCTAAGGGCAGCCCGAATTGTGCGCCCTTTGTAGATAACATCATCTACAAGCACCACAACTTTGCCAGACAGATTTACTGGAATATCGGTTTTCGCTGGGGTGCGTAGACGATTCTGGGCCAGATCATCTCGGTAAAAGGTAATGTCGATCGCCCCAACAGGCACGCTCAACCCCTCTAGCACCTCAATTTGCCGAGCTATGGTCTGCGCCAAAGGCACCCCCCGCGTATAAATCCCCAATAAGACCAGCTTAGAGAGGTCATTAACCCGTTCCACAATCTCAGATGCCAGTCGGTTGAGGGTACGACGCAAGTCTTGGGCAGATAAGATTTCTACAACCTGAGATGGCATAGCTCTAGAGATCTTGGTGATAGCATAAACCTCTAGCCTAGTCTAGAGCTGTCACGACTGGCAGGAAGAGGCAAACAGAGATCAGTCCCCTAAGAAGACCGCCGCCTACGATGTTTTCGCCTTTTGGGAATTGCACCTACCGGGAAACCAGCCACAGGAATAACCTGATACTGACGTTCCTCCTCTAAGCGCTTTAGTTCCCTATAGTCAACCCAGTGAATGCAATCCACAGGGCAGGTGTCGATCGCCTCTTGAATCACATGCTCAGCGTCACCATCTTGACGAATCACCCGCGATCGTCCATAGTCCGGCTCAATGTAAAAGGTATTACGGGCAACATGAGCACAGTGCTTACAGCCGATACAGGTAACTTCATCAACATAAACACCACGCTGACGAACTATACCCCCTAGTTCCGGTTCCAGTCCAGAGCGATCGCTACTGCCCTGCAATTCTGAGCTTAAAACTGGCTCCAGTCCAGATACCCGTGCCTCTTGCAGAGACATAGATGCATCTGCATGATCACCAGATAAATCAGCCATCAGGCACTCCAACGTTGAAGCACTAGACGCACAGAACCATCCTGTTGATTGGTTTGCTCAGCAATTTGAAAGCCCTGTTGAGCAGTTTCTGTGACAATTGTGTGATAAGCATATCGTTGAGTAACTTTACTCAAAAAGCGATCAACAGACCAAGCCTGTTGCCAGAACTGCAAATCGGCTACCAACTCATACTCAGAGCCAGTCCACCGAAACCCAATGTCATGCCCGTTTTGCTGTGGAATTGTTAGCTCAGCCTGACAGGTTTGACCCTGATAGCCACGTACAGTTCCTGAACTAGATGACCACTGAATACCAAGATCTGACAAGGCGGCTTGCAGACAGGTAAGGTCGCGGAGTTTAGTTTTAATTTGGCTAAAATGTGACATAGCTGTTTTACCGTAGTTGCAACAATTAGAACTTAATCAACACTGAAATCAAGGAGAGAAACCTTAGCTAAAACAAAGACTTACCAGCTCCCCACAGATTGCTGACTGTAGGTCTGTAGTGCTTGCTGCGTTGGAACTGTGTAGAACTCAGATGTCTGCTCTTTACTCAGAACTCGACCCAGCTTAGCTTCGATCGCCGCAGTAACTTCAACGCAAGATGAGCCGGCAATCCCAGTCACTAATTCTTGAACTCGTCCATCAGGGTGAATAACAAACTCAATGGTCTCTAGCTGCATATCAGAACTGCTTGGTACCAACAACTAACCGCTAACCGTTAATACTTAGTGATGTTAGAGAATTTCACCAAATATCTCTACAAAAATCAGCCTCTTGAAAGCTAACTTAACAAAACCACCAGTGACTACTGTCATCATTATTTGAATAGTTTCCCCCAACTTAAAACGTCCGTCAAGACTAAGTAGTTTAAACAATCGCAATATTCTAGATATTAAGCAGTGACACCACTAGACAGAGTTGACCAAAGTTCAGTATCATCTACGAGCTTAGTGATAGAGTCGAAATAGCAGGCTGCCTCTTCGCTAAGTGTCTCAGGTTCCTCTAGGTCTCTGCTCAATTACCCTACGTTGCAACCGCTATGTCAATCTGTTCTCACTCACTCCCCGTCCATATTGGCATCCTTGGTTTTGGTGGTCTAGGGCAAGCCGCTGCCCGGTTATTGTCGTCTAAACAGGAAATGCGCTGGGTTGCTGCTGCTGATCGCAAGGGATACGTTTACGATCCTCTGGGTTTGAACCCCAGTGTCTGTACGGCAGCTTATCAACAACAAGGGTCATTAGGCTATGTTGAAGCTGGTGGCCACCTGAGTATGGACAGTTTGCGTGAGGTTGTGAGCACCGCTCAGACGGTCAACGGATATTTTTTAGCATTGCCGAATTTACCTAACACCTTCATGGCATCGGTTGCTCAGATGTTTATCGAGTTGGGGTGGCAGGGAGTGTTGGTGGACGCTATCAAACGCACTAGCGCCGTGGAGCAGCTATTGGCCATGCGCTCGGATCTAGAAAATGCTGGGATTACCTACATGACAGGCTGTGGGGCAACTCCGGGTCTGCTAACCGCTGCTGCGGCGATCGCTGCCCAGAGCTATGCTGAAGTTCATCAGGTAACTATTACGTTTGGGGTAGGCATTGCAAACTGGGAGGCTTATCGAGCCACAATTCGAGAAGATATTGCCCACCTACCTGGCTACAGCGTGGATATTGCCCAGTCGATGACCGATGCTGACGTTGAAGCGCTATTAGAGCAAACTAATGGCCTATTGACGTTGGAGAATATGGAACATGCAGATGACATTATGTTGGAGCTAGCTGGCATCTGTAGCCGCGATCGCGTGTCCGTAGGTGGTGTTGTCGATACAAGAAATCCCAAAAAGCCTCTTAGCACAAACGTGAAGATTACTGGACGTACATTTGAGGGTAAAATCTCCACTCATACTTTTACTTTGGGTGATGAGACCAGCATGGCTGCTAATGTTTGCGGCCCAGCATTCGGTTACCTAAAAGCTGGGCTAGAACTACATGCCTATCGCCGTTACGGTGTATTTACTGCCGCTGAAGTGATGCCCAAGTTTGTGCGATGACATTTGCTTGGCTATTAGCTGCGGCAGCTATGACAAAGCTTCACCTGGAAACACATCGTCTTCAGTACCAGACATGGTTTCACCCAAATCATAATTAAAATCACCCCCAGCCGAGTAGCTATTTAGACTTAGCTCATCTAGGTCACTAGTATCACTCTTGTCTGTGTCACCAAGTGGTTGATGCACTACAAAGGGCAACCCTGCCCCTTGCAGCCCCCGTTGAATTCGCGCTGGTGTATCAGGAAAGATCACAAAGAGTGGGTAAATATCTCCTTGCCCTACCCCTTCTCCAAACATATGACGATGCTGGGGAGGCATGAGCCACTCATAGTCATAATCCATCAACAATTGAGTGTTTCGCCAACGACCCAGCAGATCAGAAAAATCCTCTTCGGGACGATAAATCAGAATGAAAATCTCTACGCCTGTCTTGATCTTCCAGTCTGGGTCACACATGAGCAAGACCAGATCGCAAGGAACACGCACTAGTTCACTTCTGCTCAGGGGAGCGACGGCTTGATCTGGCTGAACGGCTATAGGCTTCCGAATTTTTACGATCGGTAATGGAATCGATATCAGGCTTTTAGCGGGCCGCCTCATACTGGGAATGAACTCCAGGTAGGGGCGATACTGTTTCAAGAGCTTCAGCGTCTGCTTATGGTTACTATACCAAGACAGCAGTTCTTCGTAGTCAGATTGCTTTACAACCATAGAACAGAGAGGTAGTGATAAAGAAGTAATGATTCAAGAGGGATCCAAGGAAGCCAGCTCCCCTGTTGGGAACGCCCTGCACACCCCCATCTCCAGAAAATCATTACCTTTTTAGGACTATCAACAGAGAAGACATGCGATCGCCAGAGTATGAACCACTAACCAATGCTTTCAAACACCTTGAACATCGGCAAATACATCGCTAGCAAAATAGAACCAACCATGCCCCCTAAAAACACAATCATAATCGGCTCCATAATACTAGTTAGAGCCTTAACGGCCTGTTCAACCTCATCTTCGTAGAAGTCAGCAACTTTCATCAGCATCTTATCGATTTCACCCGTTTCCTCCCCGATGCTAATCATCTGGATCGCCATAATCGGGAAAACCTTCTCGCGTTGAAGGGCAATACTAATCATGCCTCCAGTCTGAATTTCTTTGCGAGCCTCGTCGATAGCATTGGCCACTACTTGGTTGCCAGAAGTATCACGCACAATCTCCAGAGAAGTTAAAATTGGCACTCCAGAACGGGTCAGTGCTCCAAAGGTGCGGCAAAAGCGAGCTGTTGCCGACTTCTGAACCAGATCACCAAACAGAGGCAATTTAAGGGCTAGTCCATCAATCTGTACACGTCCGGGTGGTGTTTTGTAATAGGCATCAAATGCAAACTTTGCTAATGCCAGCGCACCAAGGAGCATGAACATCTTAGGTGGACTCCGCAGGAATTCGCTAATTGCCAGCATCGCCTGGGTAAATGCTGGCAGTTCAGTGCCCAACTCCTTAAAAATTGCTGCAAAGGTTGGAATTAGAAACACAGTCATGCCAACAAAAATCAGTAGAGCCAGAACTGTCACCACAGTTGGGTATGACATGGCTGATTTAATCTGATTCTGTAAACGAGCTGTATCTTCCAACAGCTTTGCTAATCGACTTAATACCTCATCTAGCACACCACCAACCTCGCCAGCCTGAACCATACTGACGTAAAGATTGTCAAAACAGGCGGGGTGCTTCCGCATAGCCTCAGAAAGATTAACCCCTTGCTGAACATCACTACTAATTTCCGTCAAAGCAAGCTTTAGTTTGGGGTTAACGCACTGTTCAGCAAGCACGCCTAAACCTCTAACCATCGCTACGCCAGCGTTGACCAGAGCAGCAAACTGTCGAGAGAAGACAGCTTTGTCCTTAACGGTTACGCTAGAGAGTGATGCTTCAATTTGCTTAATACTCAAGTCTTTGAGGCTAAAGCTTTTGGCCTGTTTGATTTCTTGGACAACAAAGCCCTTATCTCGCAGGATGGTACGTGCTTCTGCTAAGGACTCAGCAGGTACCCGCTGCTTACGAACCGCCCCTCTCGAATCACGAACACTAGCGACAAATGTTGGCATGACTACCTCCAAGAAATCATTAGCTGGGATGAGAATAAGCTAGCAAACCATTGGCTGCGACTACCGCATTCCCTTGGCAGCAACCGGGGAACCACCAATTAACCGTTGTAACTCGTCTGGTCTAGATGTTTTAGAAACAGCCGCTTCAAACGATATAATGCCCTGCTTGTAGTAATCAGCCAGCACCTTCTCTAGGGTTTGCATACCCAAGCTACCACCAGTCTGAATAGCAGAGTAAATTTGAGCTGTCTTGCCTTCCCGAATTAGGTTAGCAATTGCAGGTGTCACAATCATGATTTCCTGCGCTAGCTGTCGGCCAAATTCTCCTGGTTTCGGATTTTTCTTGGGTACTAGGGTTTGGCTAAAGACAGCAACCAGCGAGTTAGAGAGTTGGACTCTCACCTGAGTTTGACGATCGGCTGGGAACACGTCAATAATACGGTCAACTGTCTGAGCAGCAGAACTGGTGTGCAAGGTGCCGAATACTAAGTGTCCAGTTTCAGCCGCAGAAATTGCCAGAGAAATAGTTTCTAAGTCACGCATTTCACCCACAAGGATGATGTCAGGGTCTTCCCTTAAAGCCGCCCTCAGAGCATTGGCAAAACTCTTAGTATCTTCGTGCAGTTGCCGCTGGTGAATCAGACTCTTGATTGGCTCATACACAAACTCAATTGGATCCTCAATGGTTAGGATATGCTCAGAGCGAGTGCGATTGATTAAGTCAATAATGGCA
>JANWZG010000019.1:0-4949 GCA_025054735.1 Cyanobacteriota bacterium
AGATCGCTGCTTGCCTGCTGTAGTGCGGTTAATAGCTGAGTGCGCCAGTGGTATAGGCGGCGATCGCTGTCCCCCAGCACCTGATTGAGGAGCGATCGCAAGGCCATAATCACACCGCTGTAGGGGACTGTTTGGTGATCAGCAGTAAACTCTCCACAACAAAAATAGGCTTGGTGGTGTAACGCTGGCACATGCAGTTCCCTGACCAAGGATGATTTGCCACAACCGGTGTAGCCAGAAACCAATACTAGGGTGGGTTTGGCAACGGCCTCATCAAGGGTTGCTGGATGAGTAGGGGTTAGTACTGACTGTGCCAGTGTGAGTAGCTCTTGCAATTGGTGCTGTCTGCCATAGAGCTTTTGGGGAATTTGGAAGCGATCGGACACATCATTTTCCCCCGGTGTAAAGGGTTCAATGGTTCCTGTAGCCTCATACTGCATCAAGCACAAAACCAAATCTGCCTCAATGCCCCAAGCACTCTGGTAGCGATCGTCAGCCATCTTGGCCAACAACTTCATCACGACATTGGCGATCGACTCAGGAACCTCAGGGTTAATCTGGTGGGGCGGCACGGGCTGTCGGGCGAGCTGACAGTGCACTAACTCCATGGGGTCAGTTGCATCAAACGGCAACCGCCGACACAACATTTCGTAGAGTGTGACTCCCAACGAATAAAAGTCAGTGCGATAGTCTACAGCCCGGTTCATGCGTCCAGTTTGTTCTGGAGACATATAGGCCAATGTGCCCTCCATCGGATCCATTAGGGATGGGCTGCTACAGGTTTCATCACTGCCTTGACAGATAGCCGTGGCAAAGTCTGCTAACTTAATCCGCTGTTTGGCAGGATTAAAAATAATGTTGCTAGGCTTAATATCTCGATGAATAATGTGGTGTTGGTGGAGCTTGCCTAAAACTTCAGCCAGTTGAACAGCAATGTCTAAGAATTGCTTCAGAGTCAGCGGTTGCTCCAGTAGGTACTGCTTCAGCGAAACACCATCAATATCCTCCAAAATCAAGACAGGAATCCGATGTTGCGTCTCTAGCCCGTAGGCTTTGATGACCCCCTCAATGTCTAGGGACTTGAGGATAGCATACTCATGGTGAAGGCGGGCGATGCTCTCTGGCGAAGGAGCATCGGCAAGGGTTTTGAGGACTACAGGACGCAGGGGCTGGCGCTGTTGCCCACGATAAATGACAGTTCGGGAACTGCGGTGAAGCTCGCTAATAATCTGATAGCCACGCAACGATAGCATGATGCTGGTTAGGTTAACCTACTGAGGCCCTCTTATAGAGAGGTTAATGTGATAGGGTAATTCGCAGTAACCGATAACGGTTACCAAAGTTGTGTTCATTCTAGTCCTCATCTCATGACTCTTGACCTATTGTTTAACGGAGCCAACATATTTGTCTTGCCATTCTGGGTGTTAATGGTGCTGCTGCCCAATTGGGAAGTAACTCGCCGGATTATGGCATCTCCACTGCCGTTTATGGCGTTGGCAGGTTTATATCTCTATCTGTTCATTTCTGCCTTTGATGCCAGCTCTGCCGCTGACTTTGCTAGCCTTCAACTCGCCGATGTTGCCCGCTTGTTTAGCAATCAACAGGTAGCTGCGGCGGGATGGGTACACTATTTGGTGATGGATTTATTTGTGGGACGCTGGATTTATCAGGAAGGGCAACGCACAGGAGTTTGGACACTGCACTCGCTGGTGTTATGTCTATTTGCAGGGCCGCTGGGACTACTATCTCACTTGCTAACGAGTACGATCGTTGATCGATTTTGGCTCAACCGCACCCCATCTGAGGCATCTGAGACTAGCACCTAATACACCATCAGGGCTGGAATGTAGAGTGATGCCTTGGCAGTTAGCGTCTACTTCAGACTAACCCCAAGAGGTTAATACTCTGGGGAATTTCAAGAGGCTAATACTCTGGGGGATTAAAGTCGCTGCTTTTCGGTAATCGTGATGGCTAAATTTTTGTCTCCAATGCTGACCCCCTGGGAAACGGTGCCCTTGACCGTGACGGTTGCGTCAACGGCAGGCAAATCTCCAGCGCCACTGATTACCCACACAGAGCCAGAGTTATCCTTCACTTCGTAAGCTCCTCGACCAAGGATGCCGATTCGATTCACAACTTTGCCTCTAACGGTGACTTCAGTGTATTTGCTTGGGTTACTAACGATTTTTTCAATCGGTGTGGTGCCTACACCAATCTTAGCCAATTGGTTGCAGCCTACTAACCCAATGGTGCCAATACTGAGCAACATGCTGAGCGTTATGGCTGTTACCAAGCCTACAGTGCGCGATCGGGGATTCGATCTAAGCGGGGGTGTAATCGGTGAGTATGCCATAGTTGCCTAATGGAATTGGAAACGATATGAAACGATAGTTGTATGGAGGCGGTGTTACTGCATCAGGCATCACTACCTGAACCATCACCACCTAGTCATCACTACCATAGCGCGGTGCTCAATTCCCGGAGCTTTCCCCTGATGTTTAGTCACGATCGCTGAAGAACTACGAACATCCGTTACATACTTGCACAACCAATCACGAATTACCACTGATCACTGACCCATGACCAACGATCCTGACCCTATCATCCTGGCAGCACCAGCAACCAACAAGAACAAAAATGCTGGTTTAGCGCCACTACTGCTCACTGTGGTGGAATTAGTGCGTCAACTGATGGAGGCTCAGGTGATTCGCCGGATGGATGAAGGGTTGCTGAGCGAGGCAGAGTTAGATCGGGCCGCAGAGAGTTTGCGGAAGTTGGAAGAGCAGGTAGTAGAGCTATGCCGAGTTTTTGAGATTGATCCGGCTGATTTGAATATCGACTTGGGTGAAGTGGGAACATTGTTGCCGAAAACGAGCGGTTACTATCCAGGTGAACCATCAGCAAACCCTACCATTTTGGAACTGCTGGATCGCCTGCTTAATACTGGTGTGGTTGTGGAGGGCAGTGTGGATTTGGGGTTGGCGCAATTGAGCTTGATCCATGCCAAGTTACAGTTGGTGTTGACATCTAAACCGATTTAGAGCTTAAGGTGACGCAGAGACGTTGCAGATGTAGAGCATAGGCTGTGTATGGACAAACCATGGGTGTGGAAGGTAACGATGGTGACGATCGTCCTGATGGGCACTGGTGTTGGTATTGGTCTACAGGCACTCCGTCAACAATCTAGTTCACCATCTCCTCCATTGTCTGCTCAATCACCTCGTCCACTATTGCCTCCAGCAGAGATGCGGTATCGGGTTGACCGTTTGAGTAATAGCACTGTCCATGTATTGACCATTCCCAAGGCTTATTGGCAAACCCAGGCAGTTGTGCCCGCTGTCGCTGCATCAGTCACATCACTAGACCAATTTGCCCAGCAGCGGGGAGCGATCGCTGTGATCAATGGTGGTTTTTTTGACCCAGAAACTGGTAAGACAGCCTCCTATGTCACGATCAATGGTCTACTAGTAGCGGATCCTCGCCAGAACGATCGGCTCATGCATAATCCTGACGTAGTGCCTTACCAAGCAAAAATCTTGAACCGCAGTGAACTACGGCGCTATCGGTGTGGCAGCCAAATTCGATATGCTATTGCCCGCCATCAAGATGCTATCCCTGCCACTTGCCAACTCCAGGATGCCCTAGGGGCTGGGCCTCGTCTGTTGCCAGCGATCGCCGCAGAAGCAGAGGGGTTTTGGGCTACAGTGCAGGGTGAAGTTGTCCGAGATCCGTTAGGCATGAACCGTCGTAATGCCAGAACAGCTATCGGTCTAACGCCAGATGAGTCAATGCTGTGGGTGATGGTGGCCCAATTACCATCCCAGCCTGACAACTCCGGGATGACTCTGCCAGAACTAGCCCAGTATCTCCGGTCTCTAGGAGCAGTAGAAGCACTGAACTTGGATGGCGGCAGTTCTTCATCCCTTTACTACCAGGGCAATACCATCTATGGGCGCGTCGATGAAACCGGACAACCTACAGGACGATGGGTGCAATCAGTATTGCTAATAAAACCCAACCCTTACTAGCGTTAGCCACTAAACGGGTAATAGCTCTTCATACTCACTCCGTATCACCTCACACGGGTACGGAAGCGAATAAAGCCGTAGGAGTTAGTTGGGGTGCCCGGTGCCGTCGCTCCAGGCAAGGTTGTAGGAGCTTGTACCACATCAACCACTACTACCCCACTGACATTGGGTGCTGCCGTATTACACCGCGGTGGAATAGGCGCACTCGGTGGAACAAAGAGTCCCCGATCGGGAGCATCATTTACATTGGTTAGGCCATTGGTGGGTGCCGTTGGCAACGCAGTCGTGCTCAGTGCTAGGGCAATTCCCTGATCAGCAGGCAAGCCACCATCCCCTGGCAAGCCATTGAAGGCCGTAGGCAGAAAATCGCTATTCGCCGGAACAACATCACAAATTCTCAGATTAGTAGCAGCAGCAGGCCCAGCTGAGAGGAAATAAATCGTATATTCCAACTCATCCCCAGGACGCACGATGCCACTGTCGATCGCACCTCGTAGATACGTCGCTGCTGGAGCGGGCCAATTCGGATTATTGTCCTCTGGCCCTGGTGCATCTACAAAGCCCGTAATGTCCGTGGTGTTGATGCGAGTAATTCGCTTGACCAACAGCACATTAGGACTGCCACTGCTAGCACCTACAGGCGTTACCCTCGGCGCATTCTGCGGGGTAAAGTTAGAGCCGTTCACTGTCGCTGTATTGGTCACTTGTGGGGCAGCCCCAGCTCCCAACAGCACCCGGAACACCGCTGTCGAACTGGCACCTCCAGCCAAGGTTCCCCCACTAGTCGCGTTGGCTCCCGTCCCCAGCCGGAAGACAGCAGCAGTACCCGTGAAGTTAGCTGTGTCATCACCAGCCGCATCCGTGCGGGGATTGCTGTCAATCTGTAGACTGCTAGTCACATAGGTGGTGTTTGCAGGGATG
>JANWZG010000019.1:5047-8736 GCA_025054735.1 Cyanobacteriota bacterium
ATGGTGTATTCAATCACATCTCCAGGCGTGTTGGTGCCACTGCCGTCGGTGTCGATGACGCGAGTGGCGGTCTTGGTTAGGGTGAGGTTGGGGATATTGAACGTGACCGGAACCGTATCATCATCACTGGCTAGCAATGCCGGAGGTGGCAATGGGATTGCGTTGCCTGGCCCTACAAAACTATAGCTAGGGTTAGGGCCTGCTGAGGTGCTGCTGGCAAAAACAGTATTGTTTTGACCAACACCAACGGGGATAGCAGGTACGCTAGGGTAAGTGACCCGGGCTGTGAAGGTAACGGTACAGCTTTGTCCTGGTAATAATGTGTCGGTGCCTGCCAAGAGACGAGTGTCTCCTGTCAACAAGCCATTGTAGGCCAGATTGGCTGTACACGTTCCAGCCGTAACAGACGGTGCAACAGGGATCGTGATTGTTGGGGTACCTGTAGCAAAGGTGCGGTTCAAGTTATCGGTTAATTGCACGTTGGGAGCGGGCTGAGTACCTGTGGCGGTAAGCACAACCGTATAGGGAACATCGAAGGCTACAGGACTGACTTGGGTAACCGTGCCGACGGTCTTTGTAACGTTAATTACGAATTCTGGCGAGGTAAAGGCACAACTAGCACCATCACTATTAGTAGTGGTTTCACCTGTTGCAACTAGGGTGGCTGCGCCTGTGGTGGTGTTGACAACGTAGAAAGCATTGTTGTTGTCGTAGGCATATAGGGTGCCAGAGGCATCAAAGAAAGCAGTGCCAATCTGCCCACCAACTAGCCCTGTCGGTAAGCTAGCTAGGATAGTCCCCGTGGCTAAGTTAATTCGAAAAAGGGTGTCACTCAACAATCCGTAGAGAAAGCCATCGATCGGATTAATTGCTATATCACCGACAGAAATGGCAGCAGATAGGGTGATTGTGGTAATGGTAGGCGTGCCAGTATCGGGATTTGCAATTCGGTAAATCGTATTGTTGAGACCCGAGGGCTTAATGTAGTAGTCACCATTTACATCGATAGTGCCAGCATTGTAATTGTTGACGTTGGGGATACTAAGTCCAAGGGCTAGGGTACTAGCAACACCGGTTTGATTAATCCGATACAGAGTTTTGAACCCGTTGGCAAGACCAACATCGATGGCATACATGAGACCATCTTGCTTGCGGTAGGCGAGCGCATTGAGGACGACATCAGGAGCGATCGTACCGATTTGAGTTGACGTAAAGGCAGGACGATTAATACGAAATACTTGAGAGTTGGTAGGAGGGCCAACTAGCTGTCTAATCTGGTAAAGGTTGCCATCACAGGGATAGAGTGGAAACTGAGCGTTAGCAGGTGCGGGTAGCCAAAGGTTGAGGCCGCTGAGGTGAACTACAACTGCAAAGGTAGTAACGACAGTCACCAGAAACCGATGCCACCGTAACTGTAGCTTCAGGATGTTGAGTTTGGAACCCACTGACGATCGCAGCAGACGTGTAAGCCCAGCATTCAGGCTTGACCCTAATGTTGCTATCCAGGACATTACGCCTAACCGCATGGTTTATCTCCCCTCAATTTGCAAATCTGTTTCTTGATCGACAAACTGGATTTCAATCCCCCGTACATCCCGAAAGTAAATCTCTACCCGGCGATCGCGGGCATAGTCTAGACGGGTGTTGCCTTGGCTGCGACGACGAGACTCACCCAAGGAGCGAATGGTAAGGCGGGCAGGATCGATGCCCCGCCGCAGCAGGTAGTTGCGAACCGATTGCGCACGACGTAGTCCCAATGCTTGGTTGTAGGCATCACTAGCACGAGGGTCGGTGTGTCCTTCTAAGTCAATCACGATCATTGGATGTTGGCGTAATACAGTAATCACTTGGTCTAGAAGAGCAGCACTAGCCGGGCTAATATCTGAGCGATCAAGGGCAAAGTGCACTCGACGCGGAACCTGAAGACGCAGCGAAGGGGGTGGTGGAGCAGATGGTGAGGGTGACAGCGCAGGTGGCGAAGGTGATAGTGGCGGTGGCGGGGTCGTGCAGCTTGGGGCAGAGGCGGCAGCCACAGCTGAGGGTTGGCGACTAGTTGGCCCACCCCCTAGAAGCACCCGCACGGTAGCATTGAGAGCTGGTTCTGAGGTGCCGTAGTCAGGAAGGGTAGCGATCGCGCTAATCTGTTGACCTGCTTGCAGATTATCTACTGTTACCCCAAAACGTCCCCGCTGATCGGCTGTCGTGCTGGCAATCAGTCGGCTGAGTGGGCCATGGGTGAGAGCACTGTTGGGAGTGCTCAACAATGGGTCAGCAATGGGAGTAACAAGATATAGATCCACACGGGCACCTGGTTCAGCAATACCATCAATGGCTACCTTGCCATCCCTCAGCAAAAACTCTGAAGAGAGAAACGAGGGGGCATCAATGGCAGCATTTCCTGTTTCCTTGCGGCGGTTCGGTGAGTTGCGGGGTGGGTTAACACCATCACCCCCTTGGTAATCTTGCACGCCAACAGCCTGTTGGGCATTGAGGTCAATACTCAGTCCTTCCAAATCGCTGAACTGATTATTGCGAATGACATTGCGATCGCTCTGGGGAAACGCCGCAACCACGACACCAGCGCTAGTCTGATAGCGAATTTGGTTGTCTAGAACTTGGTGACCACTGCCCATCAGGTAAACAGCAGCCCGTCGCAGCCGACGACCGTTGTAGATAATTTGATTCTCCGCAATTTGTACGGAACCATCGGGCTTGAACAGGTACACACCGCTACCATCATTGCCACAGATGAGATTGCCGCGAACCAGGGACTGGCTAATGACCCCCTCTAAGCGGATGCCATCGGGCATTCCCGCAACGCCATTACCCACAATCAGGTTTTCGATGATCTGGGTATTTTCTGCCCGCACCGAAGTAATCACCCCACTGCCATCATGACGAGTAATGTAGTTCCGACGAATAGTCGTGCCCTTGCTGTTGAAGACAGAAACCCCAAAGGCTGACTGTGGAGCAGAGGGAGAATGATCAGGACTATTGGGTGGCGTAAAGGGGGAAATCCCTAGCCAGTTATTCTCAATCAACACCCCTTGGGGTGGAACGTCCCTATCGTAGAAGGGGAAGAACTTGGCAGGTTGTTGTTGCTGAGTGGTATCTGGCGGAGGCAGACGATGAGCTACAAAAATATCCGCTGGGGGAGTGACAGCCGTAGAGCGGTGTTTAGCTGTGAAGCCATAGAGACTTAGGCCCCGCACGGTTACGTTGTCTGCCGTGATGGTCAACCCCCGAAAGATTTCCACACCGGGTGCAGGGGTAATAGTAACAACTGGAATTGGGATGGGGATTTCTACGGTCGCGATCGCTGCTGGATTGTACCCAGGCTGGGTGGTGCCGTCGATCGTCAAGCCGGGATTTGTAATGTCAGGAAGCAACCCCCTAAGCTGAATGGTTGTTTGACCAGCCGGGAGATTAAACTCAATACGATTGGTGCCGCTACCCGGTGACACAAGTGCCTGTTCTGCTGGACTAAGTTGTGCCAAGGTCAAGGTGCCATTAGCCAGGGCTAGCGCTTCCCGCAGGGTAATTGCGTCATCAGCCTGGATAGTGTCTTGGTTGCTGGTGACCACAATCCGCAGGGACGAGGGTAGTGTTTGAGTGCGAGCGATCGTGGGCAAGCCAGTCATCGCGCCCACACTAATCACTATAGAGGTGCAAGTAAGCACCATCACTCT
>JANWZG010000019.1:8746-17626 GCA_025054735.1 Cyanobacteriota bacterium
GAGAAAGCCTCACCCTGGATAGTCGCTGCTTAGTCATGGTCAGCACCTCCCCCAGCAGATAGGCTGATCGCTCGTGGCTCTAGTTGGTGTGGAGCATAACTCAAGGTAAATGGGTTGGATGAGTCCTGTACTTTCATTTGCAGGGGTAAGGTAATGGGCTGGAAGGTAACTGGAGGCAAGTCAAGGGTAAACAGTTGCCAATAGAGAGAAGACAGGGGAGCACTGAAGGTCGCTGTTGGGCAGCCTGCATCTTGACGGTTACAGTCCCCAAGCTGAAGGTCAGATGGCAGCGCCACAGAATTGGCACCACTCGCATCTGAGCCAACACCTAAAGAATTGGTTTGGGCAACAGGCTGAACCACAGACTCCTGCTGTTGAGGTGGAGCCACCCGCTGCAACCCAAAGCCATCAAACAATTCGTTGAGCTTGAAGGTAAGGCCGACGTAGGGGCCACCCGCCGAACGGCTACCACTGAAGTCGCGATCGTTATTCACACTGCCAGAGCTATAGCCCACCGCTACGCGCAAATTTGGCGTGAGATAGTAGCCCACCTCAGCCACCACCCCAAACTCGTTAAAACCCAGGGAACCTTGTCCGATCCAGCGCCCTTCAGCCACTAAATCCCAGTGGTAGCCTAGGCGATAGGTAGCCCGCAGTTGGGTAAGCGAGATAGTGCTAGTGCCTGCCAAGTCCCGCGCTAGGTAAGACACACTGTTGCGAATAGCAAACTTGCCATAAAACTCCCACTGCCAATTGGGAGCATAGATCGCTTCAGCCGCAAACAAATTGTCAATGGAGCCAGTACCACTACCCAAGAGGATGGTATTAGGAATCGTTGAGGGATTTTGACGATATTCATAGCGCAATAAGGCATTGAAACTGTCGTTGTGGGGATCACGGTAGGCCAAACCCAAGCGCAGATGGGCTGTATCTCCTAAGCCCGTGATGGTTTGATTAGAGCTGCCGGATAGCTGGTAGCGCACTAGGGCCGTCAGTCCGGGTGTGATTTTGCCGTTAGCAACCACAGACAATACGTTATTACTGCCTACCGAGGATGTGCGGAACTCGTAGCGGGCACTAGCCTTAAAGTCAGGGCTGTCGGTGTACTCAATGCCAATGCTGTAGTTGTCACCCCCTTGTACCCCCAAGGCAGCAGCACTCTGTCCCACAGCAAAGGGTTGGGCAAACTGAGTACCAGCAGCAGTGGCTCCAAAGAAGCTACCAATGATCCGCTCATAGGCCAGATCGACGCGCAGACCAGGGGCAAGACGAATGCCCTGCTGAATGCCGAGGGAACCCGTACCAACCATGCCATTATTGCCACCCAGCAGCGTGTAGCGTCCAATCAGTTTGGTGTCTTCACCGATCTTGTGCTCAGCCGCTATGCCAAAGCTAGTAATAGCCTGCCCTTGGAACTGTCCACGGGTATAGAACTGCTGAGCCGCAGACAGGGTGATACCAGGCATCACCGTCCAGTTCACACCCAACACGGTACGATCGGTGTATACCGCATCCACCGTTGAGGATAGCGTTAGCTCATTTTGGGCAATGAAGGTGAGGTTTTCGGTCAGGGCGTAGGTAAACCGAGAGCGCAGTTGGTCGGAACTACCGCTAAGGGTACTGGGGTTGATGCGATCGGTGCGATCGCGATGGATGAAATCCACATCTAGCAGAGCTGTTCCCAGTTTTTGCTGAATCCCAATGGAATAGGTATTGAGGGAATTGTCTACACGGCTACCCGGTACTGCGGCTGTGCGGGGTGCAATCAGCTCTTCAAAAATATCTAAGGGGCGGCTAGCAATGCCGAAGTTATCCTCATGGTCATACTGAATGCGGAGCCGAGTCGAGTCAAAGATAGGAGCAGTAGCATAGACACCGTAGCGAGTTTGTCCTGGGGTGAAACTAAGGGTGGAATTGTTAGAGAATCCAGCATCGGCAGAGCGGTAGTAAGCTCGCACGTCAACGTTGGGAAAGGGTTGCCCTTCCACTTCCACCCGATAGGCATTGCCACTAGTGGCTCCAAATACATCCAGGTTGTTGTGCGATCGAGCAATTTCAGCAATTACACTCCCTCTCTGCCACAGCGGCAAGAGCAGGTCAGCACCATACAGTTCAAAGCTACGAACCCCCTGGTTTTCTCGTAGGTAGGTGGCACCAATCCAGGCCTCTCGATTTTGTTCACGGGAGAAATGATAGCGAATGCGGCCAGCATATAGATTGTTACGACTGCTAGGGTCGTCGTACTGGTAAGTTGCCACAATCCGCTGCACGAGAGTCACGCCTGTGGCTAAGTCCACATCGGTACGAGCAATGCGCCGCCGAAATAGCAAGGTGCCACGCTCATAGTCGATTTCGTAATCAGCTCCCCGGTTTAAGCGAGTGCGGCTCACCACCGTGCCGGGGCGTTGCAGCTCTTCCGCTTCTAGATAAACAGTTTCACTGCCCTGAACGAGCAGCCGACGGGAGAGAAAATAGAAGCCACTAGTACCGTCGGGTGGAATCGTATCCCGCTGGAAGCCCTGAATGTTGTCGCCATAGAGGGCAGTGATTTGGAGATCGCCAATATTGAAGTTGCCCTTAAAGCCATGCAGTTGGCGGTTGAAGGCGGTGAATTGTTGCGATCGCAGCGAAAACTCCTGGCTAGAATAGTCACCCCACATAACAAAGTCAGTACCTGCTCCCTGCACTGGAGATGTGCGCTCTAGCTTTAGGAAGAGGCTATCTTGGGAAGGAGTAACCACCACGTTGGTAGAACTGTCCCCATAAACCGGGTAGGCACGATCGCAGTCTTGCTGATCGCGGAAGAGGCGTGATGTGCCGTCACAAATCTGGTTCAGGGGACGGAAGGAGTTATAGGCTCCAGTGAACAGCCATTCACCAATGGCCCCAGTCGCAAACACAGCCGCCGTGGCATCAAACTGCACACGATTGTCCCGATCGGCAGGGACAAACTCCCGAAAACTGCGGTAGAAATCAGTACCCCGTGCCCCTAGACGAAAGTCAATCACACCAGTGGCGATCGACGGGCGCAGCGCTGTTTCAAATTGAAGCTGAGTAAAGGCTTCTAGTTCATTGTATTTGGCAGAAATGTTAACCGTTTCCGGTGTAAGGGACGATCGCAAGGTTGCTGTGAACTGTCCCTGCTCGGTTCGCACCTGGAACCCCGGCTGCTCTGGGTCTACATCGGTGCCAATGAACTCCCCAGCATTGGTTGCCAGGGTAATCACAATATTGCGATTGGTAAGATTGCCAGCCTCATCCACCAACTCCCCGCGTACCGTTGCCGTAGAACGACCATCAGCAGGAATGCGCGTTTCTACTGCGCTTAAGCGCAGCGACATGGGGTTGCCCCGCACTTGCACCACAACTCGTGCCGTGGAAACCATCGGCTTTCCAGCTTCTGTGCGCGTTGCGGTTACTTCGATCAGGTTTTCACCCTCCTTGAGGGCAAGACCATACCAAGTCTGGGTTTCTAGCCCTGTTTCTGGGTCAGTTTCCGTGCGACCGACTAAAGCGGGATCGGCGATCGCCCCATTCACCCGCACATCCACCCGACTGCCGATGCCGTAGCGTAGCATCAGCGGTGTAGAGGGGACATTTAAGACAGTGCCATCGATCGGAGCCAAAATTACCACATCTGGGTTTGCCGCTGGCGGCGTTGGCCCCTGAGCCAGTACATTGTCAGCCATTAGCTGCTGAGGCTTAGCTAGCACTCCCGACACCTGAGCTGGTGCCTCTATTGTCTGGGCTACTGTCTGTACAGGCAGTCCTAGAGCCAATAGCACAGCAGAAAGTTTTAGCCAGCATGAGGATTTCATGAGCGTCCCTCCTCCTTAAAGGCTGGTGTGACTGCGAAATTCATCCGCGCTAGGCCACCCGGTTCCAACCGCACCAAGCGCGATTGACTATTGCGTTCAATAAAGTACAAGTTAGGAGCCAAGGTATATCCTGGCAGTGATGTGAGATCAAGTACTCCCGTGCGATACCCAGCAATCACATTAGCGATGGAAAATAGCCCATTGGCATCCGTCGTAATCCGGTTGCCGTCGTCCATGAAGATGACTGCATTGGGCACCCCAGGCTCACCATTTTGTTGCTCACCATCAAAGTTTTTGTCGATAAACACGCGACCGATGATGGTGCCACAGATGGAAAGAATGCCTTCCTGTACCCGCAAGCGATGGAAGACAGGGCCATCGCGCACAACCTGCTGATTATCGGCTCGTTGCCCTTCCACTGTGGCAGAGTTTTGTCCATTGCCTCGCAGGGAATCAGGGCTGAGGGTAGCAGCATAGGCTATATTCAGAACGGAATTCTGAGCGACCGTCGTTGCTGGCAAGGTCAAGGAGCCAAATTGGAAGGTAAGGTTACGATCGACCCGGTTCACAGCTACAGGAACTGTCGTGCCATTCAGCTCTGCCCTGGCTGAGCCATCTACATAATTGAAGCCCAAGGGCAACGTATCCCGAACGGTCAAGTTCTGGAGAGAGGTGGAGGACAGACTACGCACAGAGACGCGGTAAATCACCGTATCACCAGGTTCAGCCGCCGCCCGATCACCAGACTTCACAATCTGCACAGACTGAGTTTGGCAAATATCAACCCGCACACTCAGTACCGCTAGAATCAACGCTGTTGTGGAAGCACTGGTAACATTAAGGATGCCATTCAGCGTCGTGACCCCATTGGCCGAAATTGGCAGCCCATCCAAGGCTGTAGCGCTATAGGAAACATCATTGCCCGTGCGACCGGTAATGGTGATGCGGATGCGACGCTGACTATAGATTGAACCAGACGGGGGGTTGACGACCAAGATGTAGGTTTTGCCAACATCCAATTGGCCTCGATTGGCATCCAACAGGAAGTTATAGCCGCCGCGATCGCTATTGGTCAAGAAAAAGGGGTTGCTATTGCGGGTGTTGGGTGCTAGGCCAGCAGCAATACCGTTATTAGGGATATCAGGCAGTTCTGTAGCTGTCAATGAAACCAGTGCGCCCAAGCCCACACCACTGGCATCTGGCTCGTATAGAGCAACACTAAACCCTTGATAAGCCGCTAAAACCTCACCCTCACAGCCAGTAATTCGTCCTAGGGGATCGACCAGTTGCGGCCCAGCCTGCAAGACTTGAGAGTTGCCGCTGAAGGAAGCACCTGTAGCAGCATCCGTATAGCTATAGCCAGCTTGGTTGGTAAACCGTTTATTAGTCTGGGCCATCACCAGGGTTGGTTGTGTCATGACCAGCCAACTGCTCCACAACCAAACTAGAAGCACAGTGACAACTGAGAGATTCGGATACCAGCGCCACCGACGACTACCGAGCCAACCACGCTGGGATAGCCACGATCGTTGTCTGAATTGTCGTTTAGTAGTTTTCCCCTTCACCTTCTTATACTTGCATTCCTTGTTGGTAATCCCATATGGCTATGAAATTGCCTAATCGGTCATGCAACCCCCTTAATGATTGACTGCTCAAGAACTCGTATCATGAGAACACACTTTGACTGCAACCAAACTACACCCTGATTTCAACCTCAAGCTAAGACTTTCAACATCTATCGCACCTGCACTTCGTAGCTAGCGGTCACCACCGCCTTTGACGCTAGTAACTCTCCAAACCTCCAACGCACATGGGTATAAGCCTCCGCTGGCGCAGGACGGCTCTCGATTTTGCCATCCGGCATCACCAGTTGTACCATCGGCGTAGCTACAAAACTCTTGCCCCCATCGATGCTAAAGGTTATCGTGACATTCTCCGTTGAGGCTGTTGCTGTCTTCAACACATAGACCATGCCCCTGGGAACAGGTTGAGTAATCACCAAGTTTTTAGCTGGAGCATTGCCACTATTGGTGCCAGTGACGGTATATCGCAGCACCGTTCCTGGCTGTACGACGGCTTGGCCGCTTAGGGCTTGCCATGTTACCTGAGGTTCACCCTGGGCAGTGGATTTGACTAACTTCTGCTCTGCACTCAGCACCAAGTTCACAACGGGCTTATTCTGAACATTCTGTGCTACGGTAGCTCCAGCATCAACCAGGCGATTGACCAACGATTGCCCTTGCACAGGGACGATCGCCATGGCAGTTACTAATCCCGCTAATCCCAGCCAATACAACGTTTTCTTCATAGCTCTCACCTCAATCTGTCACCTCTAGGGATAGTTTGCTAACTGTAGTCACTGTCATCAAGCAAGCTGAACTAAGCGACCTTAATTGACTCGGCGTTGGAAAAAGAACCGACGGGATACTCCAGGGCCGATCGGGCCAGTAATTGTATTGATATAAGCCGTCACATCCGTATCCTGAGTTTGACCGCTGATGTCACCTGATGGCGTAGTGCCCGTAGCACCTGTGAAGAAGGTAATGGTTGAGCCAGTACCAGGATCGTCAACCGCTGTCCCCACCACGTTGCTGGTATCAATAATGCCAAACCCTGGCGAACCTGGTGGATCTTGGTCGATCGCCCAGTTACTAGGTGGTTGAGTGCCATTCTCTACAATGCGAAGATTCGTTGCTTGGAGCACCAAATTAGTATTACTACCCGTCTGAGGTTCGGAGATATTGGTATACGTAATCCGATATTCGATAATGTTGCCTGGAGACGAAACCTTGGGTGCCGTACTAAAGACCTCATTACCAGGAACAACGGCAGGGCCTGTACCCCGAAGAATACGGGATTCTTTGACCAACCGCACAAACCCGGTGTAAACCCGATTAATGGTTATATTCTGAGGTTCTCCGACAGTGGGCTGCTGGTCAGCATTTTGATCATTAAAGGCAATCAATGGCACAGTGAAACCAGTCAACTGTGGCGTATTAGCTGGCAGGTCAATCACCACACCATAGTCACGGGTACCACCTGCAGGCAAATCAGCGGCTGGAATCACCACTGGAGTACCACTTGTAAGCGTGGGCACTCCACCTGCATTGTAGGTATAGGTTGCCGACTGTCCAGCATAGGTAACGGTGACTACTGTGCCAGCAGGCAAGGATCCAGGAGCCACTGGGCCTGGCACGATTGTCAGGGCCGTACTTACAGGTGCTGTATTCTGAACCGTATTGGTGAAGGTAACAATGGGGGGGTCGATCGGGCCTGTTCCAGAACCAGGCGGCACTGGAGCTGCCTTGTTGGTGAAATCATCATTGTTACTAGTTGGCCCCACAGCAGCAGGCTGACCCTGAGGCCCATTTAACACCCCAGCAGGCGGGGTTAAGTTCACCCGGTTGTTCTCGCCGCCAGGGCCTGTGCCTGTGTTACCTCCTGGATCAGTGCCGTTACCAGGAATAGCCACTCCATCCGTTGGCACTTGACTGCCGGGTGTACCATCATCGTTGTAGTTAGAGGGATTTTGGTCACCCGATTCGTCATACACCTGGTTATTGGTTCCAGCAGTGCGTCCAAATAGCTGGGCAATGTTGTCGATATTCCCACCGCCCGCAATCACAAACGCAGCCTCAGGGGAAACAGGGAATGAAAAGCCGCTGAGGGTTGTCCCAGCAGGAATTACACCACGCACATCCGTGTTCAACACAAAGCCTACACGGGTAACCGCTGCTGCTGGAAAGGTACCCGGCGCAGTCAATGTCCACGTGGCAACATTAGCATTAGTCGTCAGTGGATCAGTGGTATAAACTGGCTGCCAACCCGCCGCAGCTAGAGCTGGCGAAACCGTTGCTGGCCCTGCTAGGTCAGTTCCCACAGGAATTGCATCCGAAATCAAGACATAGTTACCAGCGGGCAGACCATTAATCGGGCCAGTGCCTTGAAGGGGTGCTGGCGTGATGTTAGTACTTCCAGGCGGTGGCGTATTCTGAACCCGTAACGTCAAGTTGTAATTGATAACATCATCATTGATTGGAGGTGTTCCCTGGTTATTAACAGAACTCGTCTTGAGGATAGCGGCTAAGGCTTGGGGATTGCTGCCCACGGGAATAGACTGAGTAGCGCTGGCTTCACGATCGCCATTCACGGGTGCACCAGGTACCTCTGCGATCGGCGTTGCTCCTGCAGCCGTGCCATCCACCGTATACACGTCACCCCCATCGGCAATACGAGGCTGGTTTTGGGCATCGCCTGGTGTTTGCCCAAAACGAACTACAATCGGTGGATCAGTAATTGCAGCAGTTGGGTTCACCGTCACATTCACCCGCACAATCACCGATCGTCCAGGTTGAATTAACCCAGCAGCAGTGTCTGGTGTGATTAATTCTGTACCAACAATGTCGGTAAAGGTAGTTCCGCCATCAAAGCTAACCTGCAAATTACCAGCTATCGTTGCTGGCCCCGATATAGCTGCCGTATTGGGAATGCGGAAACGAGTTGGGTCATTACCTACGTTAGTGACAACAAAATCATATCGGAGCAGATCACCTGGTGATACGGGGGTACCCGGCGTTGTATCAGTTACACCACCACCCGTCACCGTAATGCCAGCGACTTCCGCTACCGTGACCGTTACCGTGTTAGATTGTGTCCCAATTGGAATCCCTGGATTGGCAGGATCTTCGTAGGTACCAGTTGCTTGGTTATTAATTGGTGTACCTGCAGCAGTTTGAGCTAAAGATGGTAGAACTGCTCGAAGTACGCCACTTGTAATCAATAGGAACGCCAATGAGCCAGAAAACCAGCGCATTTGATGAAATCTTGTGACCATAAGTTGTCGGCAGATGAATCTCTAGACCAATTGGAACACACTAGAAAGCACCCCCTAACAATCTGGTCGATTGTTGACACGCTGGCAATCATACACTGATCATGGTACAGAGATCAAACTAATATCTTTTTTTAAGAAATTGAAACTATTTGTAGGATTGATCGGCATAACGAGGCTACGCAGATCCAAGTCACGAGTCCCTAGTGAGAGGGCAGAGGCAAGGTCTCA
>JANWZG010000020.1 GCA_025054735.1 Cyanobacteriota bacterium
AAAATTTCGCGTTCTTTTTGCTGAATCAGCTTCCGGAGTTGATTTAAGTCAGCCGTGATTTTTCGCTGAATGGTTGCAGACTCTGCATAGGATTGATGCAACTGGAAGAGTTGTTCTACATACCCTTGAATTTGACTCAGCGATTGTCGAGTGAATTTGCTACGATCGGCAGCTAGACTTTCCACACAGCGTTTATAAAAACGCCTGAGATAAAGTAAATCCTTGCGTCGTATGCTGCCAGAAGCAAGAATATCTCCAAATTGACGAGAATGTCTCCGAAATAACTCTACATTCGGTTGAGGAATAACTTTATCTCTCAATTTCAGGCTTCTGGCTTCTGCTTCACCAAACAACTCGATAAAGTTATCTCGCACCTTGAGGTAGCGATCGTTCGCTTGCTGAAAGGCATGTTCTGCATCCAGTGCAACTTTCAACTGATATTTATAACGCTCTATATCTCGCTGTAGATCTGCAACTTCCTGTGCTAGATTGTTAAGGCCATCCTCTTCTTTTCTAAGACGATCGTCAATAGTGTAAGCACCGACTTCAGCTTGTTTTTGCTCAATGTACTCTCGTAACTGTTTGCGTTCATCAGCACCGGAGCCAACATAAATAACTGCTTCTTCCCCTAAAAAATCTGTCAGCTTGCTCCGCACAACCTCGATCGCTGCCTTCTTTTGAGACACGAATAGCACTTTTTTGTTAAGCAATACCGCCGAGATCATGATCGCGACGATCGTAAAAGACTTCCCCGTACCCGGTGGTCCCTGAATGTAGGAAATTTCTTGCTGCCAAGCATTGTACAGGGCATCCTTTTGCCGCTCCGATAGGGTTAAGGGCAAATACTTAACTGCTCGATCAATCTGTGAGCGATCAATAACATCATGCCTAAACTCAACTGCCTGATCTTGCAAAATGCCCTTAAACAGCTTTTCTAAGGTTTGGTTTTGAAATGGCATTCAAGTCACCTCCGCGATCAGCTTCCGCAGAGCCGTGTAGGTTGACAATTGTCCTGGTAAATTTGCTACATAGAAGAATTGATGGTCATAGAACTTCAAACCTGCTTCCATAGACTTTTTTTGCAAACCGTCCAGCGCAAACCTTTCTGTTGCAGGTTCAACTGCACTCAATTCAGAAATAGAAGCTTTCAGAGTTCGGAAAACTTCATTCCCTAGTGAACTTGTCATCACCTGCCCAGGTTCACGGTCAATCAGAGTTTGCAACTTTGTTTCTATCTCTTCCAAAATGTCTAGCTTCTTCGTATCCACTCCTGCACTTTGATCCAAGAACTCATCATAGTCTTCTTCATCTAGATCATCTTGCTCAAAAAGCAGCGTGATCAAGTCATAGTTGAGGCTAGCAGCATCCAAGTCAGGAATATATTCGTATGATTTGCCAGATTCATCAGGTTCAACCTTAGCTAGACAATAAATCAAGGGTGCAGCGATGTATTTCTTAGTTTGCTTCTTCTGAAGACAACCGACTATTAAGCCATTTCCTAAAAAAAGTTGGCGATCGCTAGTCTTAGCAAGATAATTGTCAACACCCCGCAAATACTGAGCATCTTGAGTGCCGAAAGCACGGTAATAATGATGACTAGCCTTGGTTTTCCCATACAGCACATTTTCCATGCCCGTCCGCTGGCTAATCTTGCGACTCATCTCTTGCAGATACGCCAAATAGGCTTGCACAACATCACGGTTTTTCTCTGAAGGACGTGAAGGCATAGGATTAAAAATTGATCGACTCTTCCAAGCTATTTTTCAACGCCTCTAGTTTATTGGCAACCAATTGAAGCTGTTTTACTTGCATCTCGCCACTGCTATACAGGGTCTCGCAAACTTTATCGCTCGACTTGCTTTGAGCATCTAGCCATTCAGATAGTTTCTGCTCTAGGGCTTGATTCCGCTGTACAAGTCGCTCGATTTGCTTAGAAATATTCGCACTCGCATCAGCTTGCTTTTTGGTATTTGCATTCAAGCTAGTCTGGGTTTGAAACAGAAGCACAGCAAGAGTAATGGTTGAAATTGCTGATATGGCAGAAAATACTGCCAAGATGATTTCCATGCTGTTGTTTCCTCGTACACACTGATTACTGATGTAGCATAGATCGAAGCTATTGACAAATTTCATCTATGAATTAAGAGTTGGAAATCTTGGAGGTGACCCCATGACCACTACCTACCCACCCTCAAAAGCCATATCAACGCCTGTATGTGAACTAAATACGGGGTTTTGGAGGTGAGTGATGGATGTTGAACAAGCTGTATTGGAAAAACTGGGAACATTGCCGATCATTATGCTGGAGAATACTGTGTCTGTTCTGACGGAGATAACCATTGACTAAAGGGGAATAAACGGATGGCACTTAGGGTTTATATCGAGGAGGACAAGGCACCTCTCTTTAGGGCATTAAAAGCCTCTGATGGCGAAGCCGGGGTATTTCAAACCCACGGTGATATTTTGACCTTTGCAGCCGTGCTGGGCTTTAAGCGCCAACGGCGTAAAAAACTGGGTAAACGCTCCACCAAAAACCCCGATCCAGTTCTTCAAGATCAATTCCGCGATCCCCACATCATCAATCTTATCGCTGTGTTAGCTACAGGTGATCCTAAGATTCTCGCCACAAACGAAGAGTGCGATAAACAGCGCATTACCATTTTTGAAGAGTATGCCAACGGCGGGCTAGAAATTCTCCAAGATGAATTGAAGGGAGTCGTCAATTACCTAGACAAACTATTGCTGATATTAAGCCAAGAGCGAGATTCACCTAGCAGCTTGGAGGAAGAGGAATTTGACCTGACCAGTTTTCTATGAAGATTGTGCGAGTGGGATTTTGCCAACTTGGCTCTTTGATAGCTCACGTAGGGGAAGGTTATGTCCTATAAAGATTTCACGTTAGAACACATTAGCCAGATTTTTGCTATTTCTATCCGCAGCAACTTTTGCTATTTCTATCCGCAGCAACTTAGATGTGTTCTCTGCCCAGAAGCGACATGTGCAGCTTCGGGAAGATTTTGCCAACTATATTGACTACAACACAGCATTAGCATTAGCGATTAATACTGAAAAAGCTAGATCAGAGCTGATTATTGCACCGATTTTAGTCGAGTTAAGGCGGCTAACGGGCGATCGCATTAGTCTGTTTTCTGGCAGTGAGTTTAACGTGGATGCAACGCAGGGGTTGACTGGATTTTGCGACTTTCTCATCAGCCGATCTAGCCAGCAGCTTTATATTGAAGCTCCTGTCGCCATTATCGTTGAAGCCAAAAATGAAAATATTAAAGGTGGGTTGGCGCAATGTTTAGCGACTATGATTGCTGCTCGAATGTTTAATGAGCAGAAGGGGAATGACATTGAAACCATTTATGGCGCTGTCACGATCGGCAATCAATGGAAATTCATGAAACTAGACGCGGCGATCGCGTTCATCAACAATAAGGACTTCTACATCGACCAGTTATCCGATATTATGGGCATTCTGCTATCGATAGTTGAGGATAACCCCTCCCTAGTCACGGTTAGCTAATATCAAGCGCAGCGGAGATCACCACAAACTATTCTGGGGTTTTGCAGCAGGCTAAGAGAGGGATTGATAGTAAGCGGCAAGGGCTGTTTCGGCACATTGCTTGAGGCTAACCTTGTCAGCAGGGCTAAGGCGTTTCCACAGCATAGGATTGAATTTAAGTTGGGTCAATTCCTTCAGGCGTAGGACAAATTTGCGCCGCTCAAACTTCTCAAAGGGATGGGCCAGCATAATGGCTTCAATTTCCCGATCGCTCAACTCTGCAACCCTCTCCATGCGGCTGCCTGTTTTTTCTACAGCTAACCCAGCTTGTAGACGTTTTAGGTAAAAGTCTCGAAAGAAGCTAACCAACTCAGGGATGGCAACCTTGCCACTATCATCAGCCAGTTCTAGCAAGCCCAATAGCAGTACGGGCTTATAGGAATAGCGCATATCCATCTCTGTAACAAATTCGATGAATTTATCCTTAATGTTATCCTTCGTAACAGCAGTCAGCTTGAACTGCTGACGAATCTCCTCTAGACGATCTTTCCTAAAGTAGTAGTAAGTTTGGCTGCCCACTGGGATAGTATGATCTGGAATTAATCGTCCTGTTTTCACCCAGTTTTTCACGACATTATCACTAACCCCTAATTCAGCCTCCAGTTCACGAGTCTGATACATATCCTTGACTTCATCTTGCCAACGAAAGATGTCGATCGCCTCATACTTATCAACCCAGAGATGCAGCCCTAGAACCGCTGTTGGCTTTTCTCCTCTTGCATAAGTGGCTTCCTCCTCTGTCAGAAGCTCAGAGGGAGCAGCAACCAGACCTCCAGGCCGATAGCGAGGATTTTTGAACAGACGATGAGTGTTAAGCGCCTGGTTATAGCGACTAGTATTATCAATGAAGTCGAAAACAAGCAGATATTCTTTACCTGGAGCTGTACGAGTGCCCCGTCCCAATTGCTGGACATACACTACTTTACTGAGGGTTGGACGCGCCATTAACAAGACTTCTGTTTCAGGTGAGTCCCAGCCTTCATTGAGAATGTCACAGGCACAGAGGACGTGAATTTTGCCCGATCGATAGTCTGCTAAAATTTGGTCTTTTTGCTTATCGGACATCCGCCCAGAAACATGAGCGGCTGCCACATTGTTCTGCTGAAACAACTCTGCCATTCGCTCAGCATGATTCACATCAATGCAAAAGCAAACAGCTCGTTTCCCAGAAGCATGATTAATATAGGTCTCTACAATCAGGCGATCGCGATCAGGCACTTGCAACGCTTTACCGAGGTCGCTACTGCGATAATCAACCCCATTAAATCGAACCTTTGTCAAATCCACATTGGTTTTGACCCGAATACAGCGAATGGGCACTAGCAATCTCCGCTGTATGGCTTCTTCCAGTTCAAGACGATGTGCACAGTTCTGAAAAATTTCTATCAGCGATTGTCCATCGTAACGTTCTGGAGTTGCAGTTAATCCAAGAATAAACTTTGCACGAAAATGACTGATCACCTTGCGATAGGTTTCTGCGGCAGCATGGTGGCTTTCATCAATGATGATGTATCCAAATTCACGTTCATCAAACTGATCCAAGGCATTTGCAATCGCCTGAATCGTAGACAATACAACCTGTGTATCTGGCTTGCCTGTTTTCTTTTGAAAAATTGCTGTAGTTGCATCAGGCCAAAGCTCTAAAAACCGCTCCTGAGTTTGAGTAACTAACGGTTTTCGATGCGCTAAGTAGAGTGTTCTCAGTCCCAAACGGTGAGCATCAGAGATAGCAATGTGCGTCTTCCCAGTTCCCGTTGCATGAGTGAGCAGAGTAATTGTCTTCCCTTGACTGCGTAACTCTTCCAATTGCTTCAAAGCATCCACCTGGTGTTCCTTCAGGGAAATCTCGCCAGCCTCCTGCTTGGGAAGAAAACCATCAAGTGTTCCCTGTGTAATTTCTCGTTCCAGAAATAGTAGAAGCTGTTCCTGAATGCGCTCCCGCTCCGCGTCCAGTTGAACATCAGTCCAGCGATAAACCTTCCAACCCTGATAAACTAAGCTATTCTGTCGTAGTAGCTGGTCACGGTAGGCTTGAGGATTGACCATCGCACCATCAGGAGCGTGCCACACCTCGCCATCAATCTCGAAGGCATACTTACCAAGACGGGAGATGAAGGCAAAGTCAATAAACCGTCCTCTGTCATAAATATCTTTCACAGGATATTGGGGAAGCAGTAGTTGCGCCCTCTCAAACCCCAGCACTTCCTGAAAAATTTCGACAAACAAATCTTCGCTGGAACTGCTTTCCATCGATCGCTCTTGATTGACAGGTGAAGGAGATGCAGGAAGACTCATATTGGCAGTGAATAAAGTCTATTGTTTATCATTCCCTTTCTGAACTAAAGTCATCAGGCAATTCCTTAAGCGTCACCCCCAAAGCGTCACAAAGAGCTTTCATTTGAGGAACAGTCAGACTAGCCGCACCAATTCCCCGTTCCCAATTGCTAATTGTTTTGCTGCTGACACCAATCAGTCGTGATAACCCCTCCTGAGATAAGCCGACTCGCTCTCTTAGCTCTCTCAAAGTTGGTTGCTGCTCTGGACTGGGTGAGATTTGCATTCCTGGACGTTTCCTCTAATCGCTTGACAATCAGAATGATTTTCTAGAAAATTATTCTTGTAAGGCTTTTGAGTGGGACGCAACTGTGCGTTCCAACAGACGCTATTTTTCCAGTAGGCACTATTGCTAGTGTCTCATCCGGTTTTGCCTCTATTCAAGCATTTCAACAGATCTTATGAGTTATCTTAATGTCTGGGCAGTGGTGCGTCTACTGCCCAGTATGCAGCGTGTTGTAATCAGCCGTTTTCGTCGCCGGGGTGATGCAGAGAAGTATGCATTAATTTTGCGGCGATCCTTTCAGAATGCTAATTTCGTGATCGTGTTTGACCCGCCATCCAGTGAGCTAAAATTAGCCGTCCATTCCAAAAAACTGGAAAAATTTGGCACGTCTTCGTCATCAGCCAAAATAGAGCCAAGAGACTGAATCCGTGGTTGGTTGGGTATTTTACGTCGTTTTCGTAGGCTTTCTCCAGTAATTCGTCTGGGATCTTCTAACAACGAAACACCCAGTAAGAGACTTCATCCCCTTCTTTTATCGGTGGTTTTGTGTCTGAAAGATAGGGTTTTGCTATTGCTGCTCAGTTGGGCCACATCTATCCAAGAAACTCAACTGCTGCCGCAACTGGTCTTTTTAATTCCTAAGAGACTGTTTGTAAATGACTATTAAGCAGTTTTTGCATTCCATGTTCGACGATTCTTTGTTAATCTCCGCAGCATTAACCGAATCATGACGACATAAATCATTCCCTCGTGATTTTCAGGCAACCGTTCATAGTCCCGCATGAGGATACGAGCATTTTCTAGCCAACTCCAAATCCGTTCGACAATCCAACGTTTCGTTTCGACTTGAAAGCCTTTCGCGTCCGATGCTCGTTGACTCAACTCGACTTCAACCAATCGCTGCTGCTGACCAAAAAAGTGCTGAATCAATGCCCCCAAATCCCCTCGGTATCCTTGGTCTGCCAGGACTTTGGTAATCCGCCCAAACATCTCTAACACCCAGACCAAAACGGCAGGGGCCGCCTTCACATCCGGGGTGTTGGCAGCAGTGACATAACACCCTAACACGAGTCCCACTACATCCACCACGATATGGCGTTTACGTCCTTTCACTTTCTTGTTGCCATCTACACCCTGTTCCTCTCCGCCTCGTTGTCCAAGTTTGACGGACTGGCTATCGATGATCGTTAAACTCGGTTCTTTCTCTCGTCCTTCACTGACCCGAACTTGTTGCACCAAAACTGAATTGATCTGTTCCCAGATCCCGAGCCGGATCCACAGACGATAGTAGCCATAGACCGTTTGCCAGGCCGGAAATTCCCTGGGTAAGGCACGCCATTTGACCCCGTTATCCGCTCGATAGAAGATGGCATTGAGTACCTCTCGCAAATCCACTTCTCGCGGCTTGCCAACGGGCTTCTCACCGGGTAGCAGGGGGGCAATCACTTGCCATTCCTGGTCTGTAAGGTCTGTGTCATAGTAGGGCTGACTCATAAGCGAACGCTTCGTTGGATCGGTTTTCTTTGATATCCCTCATCCCCTGACTAAAGTGTCACCCGCTTCATATATGTTTACAAACAGTCTCTTAACCAACAGTTCAAACTGCTCTGGGCTGAGGAAGGGCAGAAATGAGCCATCTTTGTAGAAACTGACGTTATCCGCATGGTAGATTAACACAGCCACAAGCAACAGCGGGATGACTCCAGCTTTGACCCCATAGGGGCGATCGCTGAGGAGGTGATACAGATCCGCTAAGGATCGCTGCTTTTCTCGGGCAGAGATACAAAACTGCTCGATCGCCTGCCAAACTGTCCACACACCAGAGTCTTTTGCTGGGGGATAAAATCCCCACCTCCCTTGCTCTTGACGATGGATCTGAGTAGCTGCCAATACAGACACATACATGGCCACCTCTGGGCCGTAGCCGCTTAACCCTAAACGCTCTTGGTCAGCCCGCGCTAGCATGGCTTCAATCAGTTCTCGCCGGGCCTTAGCTCCCTGGGTTGTCAGTTCTCGGAGATTGATTAATTCGTTGTCGAGTATTAACCCTTGGCTGTAGGTGCGATCGCACAGGTCTGATAGGGTCGATTGCAGCATACGGACTGTTGCGATCGACTGCACCTTACCCTCAACCCAGTACTGACATTGCTGCCCTGGGCTAAAGGCTTGGGCAACCGTCTCATCCAATAGGCGATTGGCCTCCCCCCAGCGGTGCCTGACTTCCCGGCGGGCAACTTTATCGTGCTGAAGCTCAGGGACGGTTTGCAGGATGCGTTGCAGGGCATAGAGGGCTTGAGCACGCATCTGCAATATCTCTAGTTGGTTAGTCTGCACCACGACTAAAGGCTTACCATCTTGGGTATAGCTAGGGACTGTCTCTGGTTTAGACCGATCTAGCCAGTAGACTATCAGCCCATCAAAACTATGATGACTACAGGTCAGGTTAGTTAACTCTGTGCGACTATCTAGATAGCGTTGCTCAAAATAACGCAGAGTTCCTGTGGTGGTGTAGTGGCGTTGGGCTACCACAGGCTTGAGGGGATGGGTCGTTACCAACAAGTCTGCCAAGGGAATGGTCTCTCGCTCTAGGGTGTCTGTGATCGCCGCCTCAATATCAACATCCGATCCTTGCCACAGGCGCAGTTCATCTAGGGGCTGCCGATGGGTGATGATCCCCCGGTTACACAAATCTTGAATGATGTGGTGCCAATGCTCAACTTGGGGAGTCTGATCAGGGCGATCGCACAGAGCCAAGGCTACAAGGTGTGGAGTAGCTCGCAGTTGGCCGTTAGTCGTGACTAGGTTCAAGACCCCGATCGTCTTCAGCACCTTCACCACATCGGGATCATAGTCTTCAGCATCTTGGATCAGCCCCCGAATTTCTACCCAGCGTTGGAGATTAACACGGGAAGCTAGCCCTGCTATGGATTCCACAAAGTAGTCATACACCTGGTGGAGTTGTAGGGTAGGGAGCGTATCTCTGGTCAAGGTAGCCGTCCGTAAAAATTCCCACAACCCGTAAGGTTCCGAGCTAGTTAAAAAGGTGAATAGAGAGCGATCGTTCTGACCATAGCGAGTACAGAGTAGGGGTAACACTAGGGCTGACAGCGGGTGTAGAGGATAGGTAGCTGCTAAGAGCGTAGGGGAAAGATCATAACCTGCAAGCATTGGGGTTAACACCGCGGCCCAATGAGCTGCCTGTTCTGCGATAGCCGTTTGCTGCTCTAGGGGGGCTAGGCAATCAATGGCCTGCCCTATGAGCCGCATCATTTGGCTAGGCGATTCGGTCAGCAAGATGTCTTCAAACCGTCCCTGAATCTTGTTCCACTGGCTTTGTTCTAGGGATGTGAGTCGATCGCTGTAGCCTGCAAAGGATTGGTGCAAAATTCCCAAAAAGTACACTGACTGCTCATCATCAGCACTTAGCTCAGCAATCTGTTGCAGCAGGTATAGGTCACTCACACCTTGGTGGTGGCAGGCAAATTCTAGGTTTTTCCCCAGTTCATCAACTACCAACAGCAAGCTAGTATTTGCTGCTCTGCTGAATGCCTTCAGAACCCTCAACACATCCCCATCGGTCAGACTAGCATGACCCGTTTCTAGTTCTACCTGCCAATCAATCAGTTCTCTCTTTAGCTCAGGACACTGTTCATCTGCCCAAAAAGATGCAGCACCGTTGATCAGAGCACGAGCAATTGTCCAGCATAGGGGTTCTTGTCGTCCTGTAGCCACCGCTCGCACCAACCCTTGAGGGGGCAACTGGTTCACCAAAGCTGACCAGTCATCGCTAGCAAATGATGCCTGGGCGATCGCCGCCTGGTAGATCTTGCTGGTTTTGGGTGCACAAAGAGCAGCTAGGTAGTGAGCAAAAGCTGATTTTCCCGTTCCATACACACCTGTGATTGTCCAAGCCCGATGAGCACGAGGCTGGGCGATCGCCGACAAAATGCGTCGCAGAGCATCACCAGAGCGTTCCGTTAAAACATAGCCCTCTGCTGCCCCAGAATCATCCAAATCTCGTTCTAGGTTGACAGAGCGAGCATAGCGCCGATGGGGTCTAAAGTAAGTCGATAGTTTGGGATCAGCGGATTGGTGAGCCATTACGGTGCAACATTTTCTCTCTCAGTTGTACCATAACCATAACTCACTGCTAAGGCATTTTAACGATTCAGGCCCGACCTTCACGCCCCTAGAGGCCAAATATAACCCTAGGGGTAGTATTGTCGTTGGTGCGATCGTCAGAAATCAGGCTGGCTGTGGTGTGCGATCAAGCAGGGGGCTTTGGTAACGGCGACGCTCTGCACTGGCAAACACCTGAGGCACCGATAAGCCATCGGGCAAATTTCCTAGGGTGATTAGGCCACCCATCATGGCTCCAGCGATGCCTAGCATACACACATCTGCCCCTGTGAGGTAAAGTCCTGGCAGGGGAGTTTTGGGATGAGTCCAGGCTAGGTTTTGGGGGCGGAAGCGCTCGGCTACAAACGGCAGACCATAGACAGCACCATTAGGATGGGCGGTGAAATGTTCATTGGTCAGAGGTGTCGAGAGTTCGGCATAGTCCACCAAGTTGGCAAAGCCAGGGTAATGGCGATCGACGACCGCAATCAAACGTTCAGTAATGGATTGCTTGAGTTGCTGGTAGTCTTGGTCTCGCTGTCGCCAAGGCTGCGATCGCCAAGGAGCAAAATTGCTATAGTCCACCCAGGCTAGGATTTCCGCGGTATGGGCTTTTGCTTGGGCATCCTTTAACGAGGGAAAGGACAGATACACCTGGGGAGGTTGATCTGTTGGTACCCACTGTCCCCGCTGGTGGTAGGTTTGGTTGTGGTCAAGGCTAGCATAGAGCCAGTGATTTTCTCCTTGGAAGCCTAGACTACGCGGATCTTGAGACAAACCGAGATAGAGGCCCACATGGGTAGTAGCAGGCTGGCGCTGACAGAATGCCTCTAGGTCTTGAC
The DNA here is from genome assembly GCA_025054735.1 of Cyanobacteriota bacterium. Classification (NCBI taxonomy): domain Bacteria; kingdom Bacillati; phylum Cyanobacteriota; species Cyanobacteriota bacterium. The sequence continues at coordinate 11,090 of JANWZG010000020.1, forward strand.
GGAAAGGAATGGGATAATCCGCAGGAATGAGTTTTTGATAGGTGTTGACTACCCCTGCATTGGAAATGATGACGGGGGCGTAATAGCGTTCTGTGACTCCATCGGCTTTACCCTGCGATCGCCGGACTTCTACCCCCACAGCTCGCCCGTTTTCAATAATTACCCGTTGCACCTCTCGGTTGACCAAGAGTTGTCCCCCCTTGCGTTCAACAATCCCCTGAATAGCAGCGGCGATCGTCCCCCCACCCCCAACCGGATAATACCCGCCATCCAAGTAATGGCTGACAATCATGCTGTGCAGGGCAAAGGGGCTAAGACTAGGAGGCAAGCCATAATCTCCCCATTGAGAGGCCAGCAGGGCCTTGAGGGCTGGACTTTGAAAGTGGCGGTCTAGGTACTCCTGGGTAGTCATTTCCAACCGGGGCGGATTGAACAGGTTATACAACCAGCCCACCACTTGCATTAGCCGTGACCCACTGCGACGCATGGAAAAGAGGCCATAGGCGGCAGCCGTATTGGTGATAGCTTTGAAATAACGACGAATGGCCTTAGCTTCTTGGGGAAAGCGCTGAATCAAGGCATCCTGGTATTGCTGTTTGTTACTGGGTACCTGGAATTGCAGGCCAGGATAGACAAACTGTTCAAAGTAGTGGGGCATTTTTTGCCACTGTACCTGCCCCGCTGTCAGTAGGTCGAATAGCTTGCGGAGAAATTCTCCGTCACCCATGTTGCCTACGTAGTGAATTCCCACATCCCAGTGGAATTTGCCCCGTTTGAAGTCGTGGGTGAAGCCTCCAGCCTGAAAGTGGCGCTCTAGCAACAGCACGCGCTTGCCCTTGAGTTGAGCCATCAAGCTGGCAACGGTAAGGGCACCCATGCCAGAACCAATCAAGATGAGGTCGTAGTGGTAGTCAGTGGAACCTTGGGCAGGGGGAGACGTGAGTTGGGTAGTCATTGGTGTTGTCCTCCGGTAATGAAATCTAGGTCGCACAAACCGCCTTTGAGCCGAGAAATGCTCGCATCCAGCACTGTTGACTCTGTGTTGACTCTGCAAGCCTAGGATCAGCAATCGCTATACACAACTAGAGAATTATTCACTTAGTTGCATATTAATAATCTATATTCACTTAGTTGCATATGTCAAGCCTCGATCGACATTCCCCATATCGACATTCCCATCCCATAATCAACATTTAGACAGATGAAAATCCCTCTACCAAGGTTGATAGAGAGGTCTAAGCACTGGTTTTTATTGAGTAAACGTTTCTAAGCCAGGTGAACTGGGGGCATTGTCGAGTAGAAGTATGATCCTCATGCCTAAACTTCTTGCAGTTCTCACCTAGCCCTCTCCTTAGGGAGAAGGAATGAGGACTCTGCCTCCTTTTTCCTAGGGAGAAGGAGCCTGGGGATGTAGCTTACTTCCCGCAGGGTGGGCAAGCTATTTCAGAACTGTCCGAACTATTGGAAGCAACTAGTACCCAATTAATCTAATTTGCCGAAATAGCGCTTTGTTTCTGGCTTTAACCAAAAAATCAGCAGGATGACTGAAAATGGCAAGAAGCAAGCACTAGTCATACCTAGACCAATGATCACTAGGTCATAAACCCAAACCCAAGGGCGTGGTCTTAAAAAGAACGGTAGTGCACAAACCACTAGGAATAAGCCTCCTAGTAAGGCAAATATTGCTCCATAGATGTAGACGGCAGTTGCTGGCAGGTCAGGGTCATTGAAGGGGATAAACCTAGGTGCTGCCAGAAGTGCTACGCCGATCGCGACCATCACAGCGTAAATAAAACACAATAAACCAGCGTAAACCTTAAACCATATGACAACGCCGGGGGGCTGCCCTGGTGAGAATTGATAGTCCATCATGGGTTTGAGAGCCTAGCTAACGGGGTGGCTAGCGAGTTAGCGAATAACTATGGAGTTGCATAATGATAAAAACTTCTTGCTTACTATAGCTTTCCACGTTACTTCAGCCAACTCCGTAATCGAGCAGCAACTTGAGGACGACGCAACTTGCGCATCGCCTTGGTTTGAATCTGGCGCACCCGTTCTCGTGACAGGTTAAACTGATGCCCAACTTCTTCTAGGGTGTGGGTTTCACCAGTAGTAATGCCATAGCGCAGGCAAATTACTTCCCGCTCACGCTCAGTCAAGACATTCTCCAGCACGGCAGTCACCTCTTGGCAGAGCATCCGTTCCCCAATTTGGACATCCGGTGGGCGAGTGTTGCTATCCTCTAGCAGATCCATTAGCTCGGTATCTTCCCCTTTACCAACACGATGGTTCAGCGAAAGAGACCGACGCCGCACCTGCTGCAATTCAGTTAACTGTTTACGCGACAGTCCCATATACGCTGCTAGCTCTTCATCGGTAGGGTTCCGGTGCAAGTCACGTTTTAGCTCTCGATGGGCTTTCTTGAGCTTGTTGAGTTTTTCGACAATGTGCACGGGCAAGCGAATGGTGCGGGCATCGTTGGCGATCGTTCGCGTAATGCCTTGGCGAATCCACCAGTAGGCATAGGTGGAAAATTTATAGCCTTTGTCTGGATCAAACTTTTCTGTGGCCCGGTTCAAGCCCAAGGCTCCTTCCTGGATCAAGTCTAAGAAGGGAACTCCACGGTTAATGTATCGCTTGGCGATGGATACCACTAATCGCAAATTGGAGCGAATCATTTTCCGCTTGGCTACTTGGCTTTGGTGTAGCTTCACATCTAGTTGCCGCTCAGACATGCCCAACCGAGCTGCAATTTCTCGCCGTGAGGGAAGTCGTCCTAGCTCATCCTTTAGCTGGTCACGCGCTTTTTCCAGCAGCACAAAAAATTTGACTCGTTTTGCCAGCTCTATTTCTTCGTCTGGCTTAAGGAGGGGATACCGAGCCATCTCTTTGAAGAAGGCACCGATCGCATCATCGGAAATAATTTTGCGATATCCAGGAATTCGTTCACTACCATCCTCGTGATCTAAGGTAGTTAGACTATCGTCATCGTCAAGCTCACGTCTACGAATTTGAGCAAACTCAATTAGCTCGTTAGAAAGCTCGGCAACAACCTCTTGAATTGAAGCAAGGTCTTGGTCAAGTCCATCTACTTCAGAGGACAAAAAGTCAGGTTCAAGCAGTGGTGGATTAGTGTGATCTGTCCTAGCGAGAGTCATAGTAGAAGTCATAGAGATTGCTTTGGTGTTTTACGAGAACAACAGCTATATTCATCGGAATTCATCGGAATACTTTGAACTATCATCCAGAAAATTAAACCAAGCCAAGGCATTTTATGTCTAGATTTCAAGGGAAACTGTGGGCAGACATTAGCTAGCCGAGAAAATTTACGTTTTACACAGGTGTTTTACACAAGAGACTTAAACCGATGGAATTAGCTGGTTGAGATGCCCATATCTTTACCTTAATATCAAGTAAAAAGCAACTATTCAGCAAGGTATTTGCCCATTTATTTAGAATCTTTAACCTAATTCTTTTCCACATATTTCTCACAGCCAATTCACATGTTTTTCCACAGACTTTTCCACAAAATTATCCACAGAAAGATGTGTTTTCCCCCATGTTTTTCCACAAGCTTTTCCACAGGTTTTTCCACAATATTATCCACAAATTTATACACAAGCTTTTCCACAGGTTTTTCCACAGACCAAGCAACTGTATAGATAGATCCATTGCCTATAAGCCAAAATGCTGGCTGAGAGAAGGGTTGTACAAAGTTACTTATTCATTAAACCTAACACTATTGCTGTGGAATTTATGAACTACTCTAGGAACAGTGAGAGAGTAGGTCACCTTTGCAGGCCCTCATCCCCCTAACCCCTCTCTCGACTCCTTGGCCCCCCGCAAACAGGGGGTAGGGAGAAAGGTAAAGGCAACAGTGATATGCACCCAACAGGGGGGCTATGTCACCTTGGGGAGATGGCACAATAAAGTCCTAGCCTGTACTATTGCGGGAAACGTTGTGAAGAAAGCGATCGTCAAATTGTTGATGGCACCTGCTATCCGGGCCATGTATGATCGGCAAGGTGGGGTTAAGCATCTCACCCTAACGACTGCCTTAGAGAAAATTGACCGCTTGTTTAGCTGCGATCGGATACTCAGGGAGGCTCACCAAGATTTCACAGTGGTCTACTACACCCAAAGCGAATGGGGGTATCGCCTTATTCATTCTCCTGAAGGGGCTATTCACATGGCCTTGAACGTTGATGGCATGTTTCACCCAGATGGCTACTATGCCCATGCACGGCTAGTTGCCCAGCAGATTGAGGCCATTGGCGCTAATCATGTCCTAGAAATTGGTTGCGGCAAAGGATTTAATACCTATTTTTTAGCCACACGCTACCCAACCGTGACCTTCACAGGCATTGACTTAACCCCCTTACACATTCGCTCGGCCTCTCGGCAAGCCGCTCACTGTCAAAACGTCGTGTTTAGAATCAGAGATTTCAACTATCTCGATGTACCAGATCAGTCTGTTGACCTTGTATTTGGGGTGGAGTGCCTGTGCCACAGTCGGCAACCTAAGCAGTCGTTAGCAGAACTGTTCCGGATTCTGCGTCCTGGTGGCCGGTTGATTGTGTTTGATGGGTATCGCCGAGCGCCCCTTGACCGGTATACACTGCCAATGCAAACGGCTACGGTGTTGACTGAAGTGAGTATGGCTGTGCAGGATGGTTTTGTAGAGCGCGATCGCTGGGATGAGCTAGCTCGATCAATTGGCTTTCTAATTCATACCTGCGATGATTTGACAACTGCAATTCAACCTACCATCAATCGGCTGCAAGCTATATCCTCTCTGTTTTTCCAGATGCCTGGCCGAGCTAGAATTCTAGCATTTCTGTTGCCCAAATACCTGGTACGGAATGCGATCGCGGGTTTGCTGATGCCGTTTGTGTTTACCAGTGATCCTACAGTTGGCTCGCTGGGGTACTACCAATGGATTTTGCAACGCCCTGATCAGTAGCGCCTACGCCTGTGTAAACCTCTATCACAGGACTTTGTGGGTATATTCATGTTGTTTAACGTTATCTTCGGTGCGGACAATGCGCTGGGAGTTCAACACCCGCTTGCGCTCCAGGGAATAGTTAAAGCCTTGATAAGCAGTACCCAGCATAATCATCGACTGGGCAGCAGGGCGGGCTTTATAGGTGCGGGCAGCAGCGATCGCTCGGCTAACAAAGTCATCACAGAACTGAGCCTCTGGGGGAAACTCTGGTAGCGATCGGGGCATGGCATCAATGACCACAGACCCCAAGGTTGTTGCCCAAGCCAGTTGATAGGAGGTAGGAATACCCTTCATCAAAGCCTCTAGCGCGGCTGAGGGAATGGGTTCTAGTAACGTCACCTCACACACATCACCATCTCGTTTGACAAAGCAAGTAGCGAGACCAACCACCACATAGTCGTCAGGTAGCAGATCGGGGGCTTGGGGATACGGAAGTGTAATCGTCATAAAACATCCGGACAGAGAAAAAAACAGAGTGAAGAATGCAGATAATGGCCAGCCACTAAGGCAAATGGCATTGTCCTATGGCCGATGAGTGGTACTATAAACTGCAATGTTCAGTGTCGCATGTCAACGTTGCATTTTCTGAAACCGCTCATCAAAACGTTATAGTCCACCCTACACTGAGAAAACAATTTTTCTGAGTGGTTCAGTTTTCTAAGGGTTAGATAGTGAAGCAGGCTCGTTGCCAGTTCACAAGTTGCTTAAGACACCTAGCTAACTGCCACAGTTGACGATCTAGCCATAGCTACTTTGTCTAATGATAACTATTGATAACTATGAAGATTGTGAAGACAGTCTAAGCTGCATGTACGTAATCCCTCGCTGTTGGACTGATGTATTTGTTCAGTACAGTACCAGTTAGTTCCACTTCCACAAACACACTTGTGACTTATCAAATTTTTCACCATTGCTGTGAGCATTACACATGAGCACTACTGCGTTTCCTCATGATTGTCAAGATATTATGAAGTGTAGTCATCTTCGGTCTGAGCATCAATCGTCAACCCAATCAGTAGCACCAGTTACTAACCATGAGTCATCAGCTTTGGGCTATGGCTGCATTCCCTTAACCCAGATTGACCAACGATCGCTACAGCGACAGGCCAAGCTTGCTGCCCAACGAGGTAACTATGATCACGCCATTGCTCTGTTAGATGTGCTGATTACCTTGGATGCAGGCAATGCTAGCTATTACAGTAACCGGGGCTTGCTTCGGTTTCAAGCAGGATATTTGGAGGCGGCAATTCAGGACTATAACATGGCTCTTCAGCTTAACCCTAGGCTAGCCAGTGCCTACAATAACCGTGGAAATTACTACGCTGCTCAGGGTCAACGCGAGAAGGCCATTCAAGACTATGATCGAGCGATTGACTT